>JABDJZ010000173.1 GCA_013003255.1 Rhodothermales bacterium | reverse complement strand
GCCATGGAGAACTCAGAGACGGCTGACTTCCGGATGCGGTACTTCAACGCGGACGGTTCCGTGGGCTCCATGTGCGGAAATGGGGCGCGCTGCCTGGTGAAGTACGCGGCGAACGCCGGCATCGAGGCCCGTCCCCTTCGGTTCGAGACGGACGCCGGAGACTATTCAGCGGAATTGGTGGAGGAGGAGGTGCGTCTTTTCATCCCCGCATATCAGGGTTTTGAGCAGCTTCCCGCCGATGATCATGGGCCGGACCGCTGCTACCTATGGACGGGGACCGAACACCTGGTAGTCTTCTCGGATGACGTTGCGAAGGCTCCAGTGGGTACGCTGGGCCCCCGGCTGCGTCAAACCAATCCTCCGGCCGGCGCCAACGTGAACTTTGCCCAGGTCGATGCGGAAGGGCTGATTCTCAGGACCTGGGAGAAAGGGGTCGAAGGTGAAACCCTGGCGTGCGGCACGGGCGCCACGGCCGCTGCTGCCGCCGCCCGTCTCACCGGCCGCCTGGCCGGCGAGACCATCGGCGTCCGCATGTCCGGAGGCACCCTGACCATCGGTTTTCATCCCGACGGAGGGGTCAGATACCTTGAGGGTCCCGCGGAAACTGTGTTCCGCGGGACCCTCAACGTACCTGTGTAAGGCTCGAGTGGTCTAGTTGATCAGCACCTGGCGGCGCCGGTCAATGATCTCGGAGTCATCCTTGAGGGCCGCAATCCACTGGGTCCGAACCCGGTTCTGAGCCTGGGTTTGCAGCTGGGTGCGCAGCGACTCCAGTTCGGCTGGAGGCACATCGCCGGCCTCTCGGACTTCCGTGACGTGAATCACGTAGACGCCGTTGGCGCCTTCAATGACACCGGAGGTTTCACCCGCGGCGAGACCGAGCGCCGAACCCACGAACTTCGGGTCGCGACCCAGGGTCGGTACCACCATGTTCGTGTAGGAAAGGCTGTTAGCGGTTCGCTCCTGCTCGCCGGCTGCGGCGGCAAGGCCGTCAAACCCGTCAGTTTGCCCGAGTGCATCCTCAAGACGCTCACGAAGCATCTCTGCCTTCTTCTGGTTGCGCACGCGAGGCTCAAGCTGCGAACGGACTTCCTCGAACGGCTGGTAGCCCGCCTCCTGAATGGCCTCGACAACGCCGATGATGAACTCGTTGTTGAGCTCAATCACTTCGCTGACGTCACCGACATCGGCTCCCGAGAGGAAGCTCTGAAGCTCGCCGCTGTTTCCGATTCCGGGTATGAATGCGGCTCCGTCCTCGACCTGCACCGTGGTGGGGTTCAGTCCGGCACGGGCGGCCTCCGCCTCGAAGTCGTCGTTCTCAATCGCGAAGTACTGGACATCCTCAAGACGCTCCTGAGCGGCATTGAGGGTGGCTACCGAGGCGCGGAGTTCGAGTGCGAAGTCAGCAATCTGTGCTTCCTGCGTGGCACGTTCCGTCACTTCGATCAGGTGGAATCCGAACTGTGTGGAGACTGGACCGACCACGCGGCCTACGCGGGCGCCAAAGGCGGCCTCCTCGAAGGGTGCCACCATGCGGCCGGGACCGAACCATCCCAGGTCACCGCCCTGTGAGGCGGACTGGTCGGCTGAGTGCTCACGGGCCATCTCGGCAAAATCGGCGCCATTGCGAATCTGGCGCAGGACATCGTTGGCCTCGCGACGCGCCTCGGCACGGGCTTCCGTATCGCCCTCGGCGGCACGGAAGAGAATGTGGCGGGCGCGAACAGCCGTCTCCTCAGGAGCGCGGACGTCCAGGACCTTGATGATGTGCGCCTGGCTGCCGGAAATGACCGGCCCGATGACCTCGCCGATCTGCGGGTCGTCGAAGACCACCTCGGAGATGGCATCATCCAGCTCGTCCGGACGGAAATACGCGTCAGACCAGGGACGCTCAGACCCGTTGCGGGTCAGGAAGGTGGAATCATCCGCGGCGGCCGCGAACGAAGCCTTCAAGTCCTCAAGGTCATCCAGGATTGCGGCCGTGTCGGCAGCTGTCGGGTTCTTGTCGACCGATACGTACCGGAAGGTGTATGACCGGTTGCGGGCAAATTCCTCGCGGTTGTCGTCGTAGAACCGCCGCAGATCCCGATCGGTAAAGCTGATCGAGTCGTTGGCAATGGTCGAGTAGCGCAGTGCCACGAAGCGCACATCAACGGCACGGTTGCGGCGCGTGTACTCGGCCTGCACATCGGCATCCGAAACGCGGACTGAGGCCGTCACCAACTGGTCCAGCTTCTCACGAAGACGCTCCTGGCGGAGGTAGTCCTCGATGTTCAGCCAGTCCTGGCGCGCATCGGGGTTCTCGATGAAGTTCTGCAACAGGGCCCGGTCAACGCCGCCACTCCCATCGCCGAAATACAGCTTGATGATGGGGTGGGGGTCCGCGCCCTGGATCATCTCGACGACCTCCTGATCGGAAACCTCAAGACCCAGACGGGACATTTCCTGCTCGCGCAGTTTGGTCTCGACCAGGTTGTCGAATACGCGTTCCCGCGTCTGATCCAGCATCTGCGGGGGCATGCTGTCCCCGGTCTGCTGTTGGTAATTGCTTAGCTGCCCGTCGAGTGCCTGGCTGTATTCTTCAAACGTGATATCGTCACCGTTTACGGTGGCGATGTTGTTGCCGGCAAAGCCGACCACGTCGAGGCCGCCTGAATCCTGGAGGACCCAGATGACGCCAAAGGCAAAGACGAGTATCCAAAGGACGACTCCGGTGTTTTCCCGGAGACGGTTCATCACACCCATGCTGAACCAGGTAGTTGTAAGGTGAATAGGCGGGGTCCGAAGACTCCCGTGGATTTAGCCGCGGGTATACCCGGCCAGATTCGGTTTGTTCAGCCGTGCCAAATGCCGCCGCTGGCGCATCGTTCCCCTGCGGGGGTCTGATCAGGCCGCCTTGGTGCCCATTTTGGCGAGGTGGCTCCGAAGCTGGACGAGGACCTTTCCGAGGATCTGCGAGATTCGGGCCTCGGTCCGATCCATGAGTCCGGCGATTTCGCGGAGTGTCAGGTTCTCGAAATAGTACAGGGCCACGATGGTCTGCTCTCGTTCCGGCAGATCCTTGATGAGGGTCTGGATGTACTCGGTGAGCGACTTCCGATCAATCTTCTCGAAGGCCTCGAAGGTCTCTTCGTTCGGAATCGATTCGATAATGGTCTGATCGCCCTCTTTGTCAATCGGTGCGTGCAGGGAGAGGGAGAATCGGCACTGCGCATCGCGCAGGAGCGAGTGGTAGTCGGGGAGGGAGATGCCCAGGTAGTCGGCGACGTCTCCATCGGACGGCTCGCCACCCAGGACCTGGCGCAGCGTGTCCATGGCCCGATGGGCCTCGGCCAGGCGCCGGCGCCGCTCGCGGGGGAGGGCATCGATGGACCGGAGGTAGTCGACCAGTGCACCACGGATTCGTCCGTAGGCATAGGAAACGAAAGGAGTACCGCGCTCGGGATCGTATCCGTCAAGGGCCTGAAGCAGTCCCAGGAGTCCGACGTTCTCCAGATCATCACGGGAGGCGAGCGGGTGATCGGGAACGCTCAGGCGACCCACTATCGAGCGAACAAGCGGGATGGCCGCCATAACGACGGCCTCACGGTTCGCGGGGGTCGGTTCCTCGACAAATTTGACGGCTACGCCCTGAAGGTCTGCTCTGGCCATGGTGGATCAGCGCTTGGTTTTGGTCAGGCCGCCTTGGCGTCCTGGTCGCCGGACGGGGATGCAGTCTCTTGCGACTGCTCGTCCTTGCGGGATGGGGGAGCCTGTTGGCTGGAATTCTGGTGCTGGGTCGCGGCCGCCTGCTCAAGCAATCGTTGAATGACAACGTCGCCAAGAAGCAGAACCACGTAGACGGCGAGCCCGGCACCGGCTCCGGTGAGCACGGCTTTTTCCACCGGTGCACTGGACAGCATCTGGTTCACGAAGGTGAGGATGCCGATCAGGCCGCTGAATTGTGAGAAGAGGGCGCGCATGGAGTGGGGGGTACAGGTCCGCTGAGGATGGTTGCAACTAGTGTGCCGAGAGGATCAGTTCATGGCCAAAGGGGCCAATGTGGGGAAGACTCCACAGCGAACGCGGCCCGCAAGGTCACCAAAGACGCGTGACATGGCCCTGTCGGTGGCAGCAGCGGGTACCTGGCGTCGGACCGACTGCCGCATGGCATCGGAAAAAGGTACCCAGCCCGCATACAGGATCTTCCGATCGAGAAAGTGGGAGGTCAGTGAAGAGAAGCGCTCGACGACGTCGGCGGCCTCGACGGCCGAATCCGCCATATTGACTACGCCGGCAAAGGGAAAGGCGGGATCAAGGCGCCACGTCATCTTGACCAGCGCGTAGGCGTCTGCCACAGCCGTGGGCTCGTCCACCAGCACCAGCAGTCCGCTGTCCGATCGATCGAGTGCCCATCGAACCAGGGTGCCGATTCCGGCGGGCGCGTCGATCAGAACGAGGTCCGCCCAGTCCCGCAGCTGGATCAGCGACGATTCCAGGAAGTCGAGGGCCTCGCCTGCATCCAGGGACGGATCTGGCGATACCAGCCGCACGTCGGAACCGTGGCCCAGCAGGTAGGCGCAGGAGCCCTGTCCGGCGTCGGCATCGATGAGTGCAATCCGGCGGCCTTCGCGGGCCAGGCTGACGGCGAGGTTTACGGCGACCACGCTCTTGCCCACGCCGCCTTTTCCCGAAACCACGGTTACGACGCCGGCATCGTGGGGGTCTACATCAAACATGGCAAACCGTCTGGGCGAAGGTCTCCGGGTCGTAGGCTGCAATCTGTCCCTGCGGCCGGCCGGTTCTGACCAGCGCCGCAACGGGGATGTTCATGGCAATCAGGCGTTCGGTCAGGTAGCCAAGAGCCGGCGCCTGGTCAACGTGTGTGATCACTACCGAATCGGCCCCATCGCCTTCGCGCGACGTCGCGGCCTGCGCAGGTCGGGCGTCCACCACCAGGCGGACGTGGAGGCTGGGGTCGTCCGGAATCGGAAATCCGGCGGGCGTGTCGATAAGGACTTCGCCCTCAAGCGCGTTCAGAGCTGACGGGAGCGCCTCGCGGCTGCAACGCACGACGGCCAGGTCGAAGGCCTCAAACAGTGGTGTGGGGTCCAGCCATCCGCGCAGATTGACCGGGTCCGGGGCCACTACGATGATGGTCGGGGCGCTTCGTCCGGCCCGAATCCGGGAATAGGCACTCCGGAGAACCAGCGAGGTCTTGCCGGCCCCGGCGGCGCCCACGAAAAGGACGCGCTTGGGCGCGCGACCGGCGACT
Organism: Rhodothermales bacterium; assembly: GCA_013003255.1. GTDB lineage: Bacteria > Bacteroidota > Rhodothermia > Rhodothermales > UBA10348 > JABDJZ01. The sequence continues at coordinate 15,583 of JABDJZ010000173.1, read as the reverse complement.
TTGGGAGGGAGGACGCCGGCCAATGCGGTTACGGCGGCCTGGACATCGCTCTCCATCGAGAGTTCTGCCAGGTTGCGGGCCCGCTTGGGTCGAATGCCCTGGCGGATCAACTGTCCGAACAGCGGCTCCCGGGTGGGGTCGGCTTCCTCTACCTCAACCGGTACTGCCACTTCCGCCGGGTCCTTTCGCCTTGAGATGTAGTCGAACACCTCCGTCGCGGGCCGGATGTTCTTCTCGAGCAGCGCACCGGAAGCGCGTCGGGGACGTCTCAGCGCGCCGGGAGGCGGCGTTACCAGCATTTCGGATGCGGTGGCGCGTCGGGGAGTAGAAGGAATGCCGGACGCCAGATTGGCGGCATCTGAAACAAGCAGGTCGAGGGTCGAGGTGCCTTTCATGGGGGCCTCGGGCGATGGTGGTGAAAGTCGTGTTGGGGACGCGGCTCCTGCCGAGAACTCAGCGTGGACCAGCGGGGGCACCGTTTCGCGGGCAGCGACGGCAAGTGCCGACCGGTGCGATGCGCCGCGAGTCGAGCCGGGAAGCCCCACGGCGATGCGGGCGCGCTTCCCCGGAGAGGGCGGTTCCGCCTGCAGCATCACGACATCGTCGCCCCAGAGGCTTCGCGCCTCGGCCAGTGCGTCCGAGATCGAGGTGCCGGTGAGTGTCTTGATGTCCATGGTCAGGCGGCGACGGCTTCAGCTTCTGCAAAGACAACCTGCCCGACAATGTCCACCTGGACGTCCGAAAGGAGGTCGTGGTAGGACAGCACGACGATCTCCTGGATCATCGGCGCCAGGAAGGCAAAGAGGGTGGGGCGAAGGACGGGCGAGGCCAGCAGAATGGGCGTGTGCCCTTCGGCCAACATCTCGCGGGCGTAGCCGCGCGCGGAGTGGATGAGGGATTCGGCGCGCTGGGGTGGAAGCCCAAGCGTGCCCGCCTGGAGTTCGCCCGTCTTGGCGCGTGCCAGCAGTTCCTGCTCGGCCGACGGCTCGAGCACCAGGGCGCGGACAATGCCGTCCGGATCGGCAAACTGCCGCGTAATGGTGGGAGCGAGGGCCGCGCGGACGTACTCGGTAAGTACATCGATATTCTTGGTGGCCGTGATGTTGTCGGCCAGGGCCTCGAGAATGGTGATGAGGTCCCGAATGGGGATGGACTCGCGAAGCAGCCGCTTGAGCACTTTCTGCACGGAGCCCAGCGAGAGCTGTTCGGGCACCAGTTCCTCGACCAGCGCGGGCGCAGTCTCCTGCACCTTGTCGATGAGCTTTCTGACTTCCTGTCGGTCCAGGAGCTGATACGCTGATTTGCGCAGGATCTCCAGCAGGTGGGTGGTGACCACCGCCGGTGCCTCGACCAGCGAGAGCCCCATGCGCTCGGCGTCCGGGAGGTGGCGCTCCGAGATCCAGATGGCCGGGAGGCCGAAGGTCGGGTCGGTGACCTCGATGCCCGGGGGCAGCGTGCCTGTACCTTCGGGGACGAGAGCCAGGTGGTAGTTCGGCAGCACCTCGCCTTCCGCGATTGGATTGCCCTTCAGCTTGATGACGTACTTGTTGGAGCCCAGCGAGACATTGTCGCGGATCCGAATCGGGGGGACCACGATGCCCAGTTCCATCGCAAGCTGCTGACGGAGAAGGCGGACACGCTCCAGCAGGTCACCGGCCTGGTTCGGGTCGACAATCGGGATGAGGGCATAGCCGATTTCCAATTCGAGCGGATCCACCAGAAGGAGGTCCGAGGGCTTGTCTTCCTTCTCTGGTTCCTCGGCGGCCGCGTTGGCCGTGGCCGTTTCCTGAGCTGCTTCATCCTCCTGGTCCTTCAGCCGCGCGCGCCCAATGGCAAAGAGGCCGGCTGCCAGCAGCCAGAAGGGGATGAGGGGGAGGCCCGGCATGACACCGAGAACCGCCAGGAAGCCGGCGGTGATCAGCAGCGGATACGGCCGGTTGAACAGCTGCTCGCGGAAGTCGGTCGCCAGGTTCGTCGAGCCGCTGGCCCGTGACACGATGATGCCGGCCGCGGTCGAGATGAGGAGCGCCGGAATCTGGGAAACAAGGCCGTCACCAATCGAGAGGAGCACGAAGGTGCTGGCGGCTTCGCCGGCTCCGAGTCCGAGCTGGGCGATGCCCACGATGAGGCCACCAATGATGTTGATGGCCGTAATGACAAGGCCGGCAATGGCGTCTCCGCGGACAAACTTGCTGGCACCGTCCATGGCGCCGTAGAAGTCGGCTTCACGTCCTACTTCGTCCCGGCGTGTACGGGCGGTATCGTCATCGATCAGCCCGGCGTTGAGATCGGCGTCGATGGCCATCTGCTTGCCGGGGAGAGCATCCAGGGTAAAGCGGGCCGCGACCTCAGCAATTCGTCCCGATCCCTTCGTGATCACCACAAAGTTGATGATGACCAGGACCAGGAAGATGATGGTACCCACCACATAGTTGCCCGCGACCACAAAGTCGCCGAATGCCTGGATGAGCGCACCCGCTTTGGCCTCACTCAGAATGAGGCGGGTCGAGGCCACGTTCAGGGAAAGCCTGAACAGCGTGGTGATGAGCAGAAGCCCCGGAAAGACGGCAAAATCGAGCGGCCGCTCGGCATAAAATGCCGTGAGCAACACCGCCAGACTGATGGCAATGTTGGTGGCCAGGAGGAGGTCAAGAATGAACGTCGGGAGCGGAATCACCAGCACGAGCAGGATGGAAACCAGCGTGCTCGCGATGATGGCTTCTACTCTCGCACCACCGTCAGAGGCGTCATTTGGGCCGATATTGGAAGCGATCTGGGCCAATCAGGAAAAGACTTCGGGGTGGGATCAGTTGAGTGAGAGGCCTTTCTCCCGGTAGATCTCCGCCAGGATGGTGGCCACGGCGGGATACAAATCTGCTGGGATCTCGGTCATCTCTTCGACGGTGTGATACAAAGCCCGGGCCAACGGCCGGTCTTCGACCATCGGGACATCAAATTCGAAGGCCAGGGACTTGATGCGGAGCGCCCGCTGACGAATGCCCTTGGCCAGAACGAAGGGTGCCATGGCCTCCTCCGGGTCATAGCGCAGCATCACTGCGAAGTGGGTCGGGTTGGTGATGACCACGTCGGCCTTGAGGATGGCGTGATCCAGGCGCGGCCGGCGCTTCATCTCCATGGCAAGCTGCTTCCGGCGGGACTTGACGTGCGGATCTCCGTCGGATTCCCGGGACTCGTCCTTGATCTCCTGCTTGCTCATCTTCAGGTCCTCGTGGTACTTCCACTTCTCGAAGGCGGCATCAATGATGGCCAGGACAACGAGGACGATCAGGATCTTGTAGACCAGAACCATCATCCACTGGCCTGCCAGCCCCACGATCTCGGTCATTTCGAGGGAGGGGAGCATGAGGATGCTCTCCATGCGCCCGCTGATTTCGTAGTAGGCCACCGGACCCACGATCACGATCTTGAGGACGGCCTTCGCCGTGTTGAAGGCCCCCTTGGCGGAGAAAATGCGCTGGAGGCCCTTGATGGGAGAGATCTTGTCGGGCTTTGGCTCCAGCGGCTTCATGGTCACGTTCCACCCGCTCTGCGCCAACTGAATGGCGATGGAGGTGATGAAGATGGACGCGATAAACGGGGCGATGATCATCCCCGTCTGCAGGCCGATGTCCTGGAGGATGGCCGGGATCTCCATGACGGTAACCTCCGTCTGGGCCGACACCAGGAAGGTCCGCGCGGTCATGGACTTCAAGGCCTCGAACGCGCGAGGCATGAAGACCGAGATCATTGTGATGCCAACCAGCAGGAGTGCGATGGAGGTGACGTCCTGCGACTTGAAGAGATTGCCCTCCTCCCGGGCCTTGCGTATTCGACCCGGGGTGGGGTCAAATACCTTATCTGACTTGTCTTCACTCATGAGCGCAGCACCGCCAGCAGGCTGATGATGTCATCGCCCATGCGTCCGATCAGCTCGGGAGCCAACGGCCCCAGATTCTGGATAAAGAGCACGGCGAGACTGAGACCGATCAGCAGTTTGATCGGCATGCCCAGGGAGAAGAGGTCAGCCTGGGGAACGACGCGGGCAAAAATGCCCATCGCGGATTCGACCAGGAAGAAGGTGACCATGAAAGGCGACGCCAGGCGAAGCCCCGTGGAGAAGAGGCCCCCGGCCATGGTCAGCAGGTGCGGCCCTGTGGCCTCAAGATTGCCCCCTGCAATGGGGACGGCACCAAACGAGAAGACCAGGCCCTCCAGAAGAATATGCTGGCCGTCAAGCAGGATGAATATCATCAGGAAGACCCACATCAGAATCCTGCCCAACGGGTTGGTGTTGGCATTGGTAGTGGGGTCGAATACCTGAGCCATGGCCAGGCCCATTTGGAATCCCAGGACGTCTGCTGCGTACTGGACACCCCAGAACAGGAACTGCGCCGTGAAGCCGATGGCGATGCCGGTCAGTGCCTCGGCGGCGATGGCCACGACAAGCCCGAGTGGGCGCGCGATCAGTTGGGCGGACGGGGGCGTGACGAATCCCACGACTACCCAGGACAGGAGGATGGCAAGAAGCAGCCGGACCTTGACCGGGATGGACTTGTGCCCGAAAAAGGGCGCGGCCGTCATCATCCCGCCCACACGGACGAAGACCAGAAAGATGGTCGCTATCCGGACTGGATCAAGAAGGTCTTCTGGCCTCAAAACGAAACGCTGGGGATGAAGGTGAAGACGCGCGTGGCGAAATCGGTCATCATCTGGAGCATCCACGGGGTCAGAAAGAGGAGGACTCCTCCGACAATGGCAATCTTGGGGATGTAGCTCAGCGTCATTTCCTGCATCGAGGTCACGGCCTGGAACAGGGAGACCACGATGCCGACGGCGAGGGCGGCCAGGAGGAGGGGGCCCGCGAGCATCACCGCGAGCTGCATGGCTTGTTGGACCCAGTAGAGGGCGACATCAGCGGTCATGGAATTCTCGGGATGCGGCTCAGGAGCCGATGTAGGCGCGGACGACGGACTCGACGATCAGGTACCAGCCATCGGCCAGCACAAACAGGAGGAGCTTCATCGGGAGGGATATCATGATGGGTGGGAGCATCATCATTCCCATGCTCATGAGCACCGAGGCCACGATGAGGTCGACAATCAGGAAGGGAAGGAAAATCATGAACCCGATCTGAAAGGCGATGCGGAGTTCACTGATCACGTAGGCGGGGACCAGGACGTAGAGCGGGGTGTCGTGCCCGTTCTGGAAGGAATCGATCTGGGCCATGTCCATGAAGAGCAGCAGATCCTTCTCCCGGGTCTGGGTCAGCATGAACTTCTTGATCGGGCGTGCCGCCCGGTCAAAGGCCTCGTCCTGTCCGATGACCCCGTTCATGTAGGGGTCCAGCGAGTCGCGATGGATCTCGCTGAAGACCGGTGCCATAATGAACATGGTCAGGAAGATGGCGAGGCCGACGAGGACCTGAGTCGGTGGTGACTGAGCCGTGCCCATCGCCTGGCGCAGAATGCCGAGGATCACCACAAGGCGGGTGAAGCTGGTCATCAGGATGACGATGGCCGGAGCCAGCGAAAGGACCGTCAGGAGCAGCAGCAGCTGGATGGGCAGCGCGTACTCCTCGGAATCGGAGTCCCCCAGCGAAATGGAGGGCAGCTGGGACAGCATGGACGGCGTCAGCGTCGGCGGTGAGGCCGTACCTGTTCCAGCAGGAGCGGCCTGGGAAGGGGCAGCTTGCGTGGTTGCCTGGGCCGCTGCGGGGGGTGTCTGCTGGCCGTGGGTAGTCGCGACGGGCATCAGGGTGAGGCCGGTCGCGATGAGGAGCGAGAGGAAGCGGGCTCGCGTCATGTCAGTTGGAGGCTCCGGTGGGAGGGTAGAGGGTGTTGGCCTTGTAGGTCTTCTTGCCGGCGTATCGTCGAAGGACGTGCATGAAGTCCGGGCCGTCAGAGATGGCCGATGCCGTGGCGATGGTCCATTCGGGCAGGTCCGCGTCGCCGTGGAAGTGGTCACCGTGTGGCGGCAACGCCTCCCGTTGAGGCGGCTCCTTGGCCTTGCCTGCTTGAGGGCTGGTGCGAAGCGACTGGGCCAGCGTCTTGAATGCTGCCGTCAGGGAGACGGACTCCCTTTCGGGTTCGGCCACGGTTGCCTGCGCCGGGAAGGCGTCGGCGGGGTAGGCCTTCAGAAGATTGATGCCGCCGTTGGAGACGCCCAGGACGAGTACTTCCTCCGCGCACCGTACCAGTTGGATCTGCTGCTGGGGACCAAGCCGGAATCGGCCGATCTCGGTCAGGCGGGAAGAAGGGGAATCGGTGTCTCTCCGACCCTTCAGCCAGAGGGCCCACGTGCCGGCAATACCAAGAATGACAAGGACCAGCAGGTATCCCGGGCCGAAAAGGCTGGGGGACTCAGGGAGCACGAAGGTGGATCCCGTGCCTGCGGCCTCCTGACTCTCCATGTCAGCGGCCTCCGTAGTGGCTGGCTGAACGGCCAGTTCCACGGGGTTCGTGGCAGATTCTGCTGGAGGCTCCGGATCAGGCAGGAAGGCGATGGCCGTCCAGACGATCACGAGCAGACCACTCAGCAGCAGGGCACGACGAAGACTGTCCCGGGGTGTGGGCGCAGCTTTGGTGGGCGGAAAATTTGTGCGCATGCTTGGCATCGTTTACAACGTGACAGGCCGGGAAGGACCTTTTGAGGCCTTTCTCGTCCCTGCCAGGCAGCGATGCCAAAAGAATGCCAGCCGCGTGGAGCGCGGCCGGTGGGCGAGTCTCTACCGGACCGCCTTGGCCACTCCGCGGGAGGCGAGTGCGGTGATGCGCACTCCAAACTGTTCATCGATCACCACTGCTTCGCCCTCGGCGATGAAGCGGTTGTTGGCGAAGATCTGAAGCGGTTCTCCAACGAGTTTCTCCAACTCCAGAACACTCCCGCTGGTGAGTCGGAGGATGTCGGCCAGGGGCATGCGCCTCCGGCCCAGTTCCACAGTGACTTCCAGTTCGACACCGGCGAGCAATCCCAGATTGCCCTGGCCGGAGCCTGAGACTTCCTCATCTCCGAGCTCGGGAAACTCGGCTGCGTGAACGCGGACACCCTGGGCGGGGGCACCTGTCGAAGCGGGAGGCGTCGTGGGGGCAGCGCTCGGTGGCGTGGTGGCCCCGGTTCCGTCCTGTTCGATTGCGTCAGCCATGGGATCGGTTTCAAGTGAGGATTCAGGATCAGTTTCGACCTGATGTTCGGAATCTTGAGCGTCGGCTTGTGTGACGAGCACGAATCCGTGCAGCAGAGCACCCTCCCACTCCATGAAGAAGGGGAGCTTGTAGGGGTTGAGTTCCAGAATGCCTTCGTCCAGCGCCTGACCGGGCTCCTTGAAAGCGAGTGTTGCCACTTCCAATTCGGTGCCTTCGGCGGCCGCGGTGGAGGTCACCGCGTTGACAAACAGCGAGCTCAACTCACTCAGGATTTCCTTGTAGTCGTCGTCGCCCGCGCGGGTCTGGACTCCCAGCTTGAGACCGGCAATCAACGGGAGCCACTCGGGGTCCAGCAGGACGGCAAACCGGTGGTCCTCGGGATACACGCCCAGAAGGGCGAGCGAGTCATCCTGAAGGTCAGCCACATCCGAGATTCCCAACGTGCTGAAATTCAGCGGAGCTTCGTCGCCCAGCATGGTCGAGAGGAGTGCCTTGACCGATTCTCCGGCCACCGTGAGCATGTCGCTACTCATGAGTTTCTGTTTCTTCGTCTGAATCCAGGGGATTCGATTCGATGACTTCAAGCACGCGGAGGGCCTTCCGCGTGCCGGCTCGGCCAACCATGGCCTTGAATTGGGGGATGTTTCCGACCACCACCTGAATGGGTTCAGAGATCTTGCGGTCCAGCGAGATCACGTCTCCTTCCGCCAGGTCCAGAATGTCCTGCAGCGAGAGGGAAGTGCGTCCCAGTTCGGCCTTCAGTTCTACTTCCGTCTTTCGCAGGCCGTCTTCGTACGCCGCGCGGACCTTGGGGTCGAGCGGTTCGGAGGGTCTTGAGAGCATCTGGCGGATGCCACTTCTACCCAGGATGCGTTCGATAATGAGGTAGGGATAGCAGATCCGGAGAACAGCACGATGCTCGCCCAGGCCGACCTCGAAACTGGCCACTACCGCCGGCTCGCTGCCGGGGATGATCTGCACGAATTCGGCGTCGGTTTCGAATGACTTGGTCTCGAGAGCCAGCGGGAAGACCGGCTCCCAGGCAGTCTCAAGGCCCCGGTAGGTGCGCTGCACAACCCGGTTCATGACCCGCTGCTCGATCTGGGAAATCTCCCGAGGTTCGGTCTGGAAAGAACCGTGGCCTCCGAACAGCTTCTCGACCATGTAGAGGACGAGTCGTGGATCGTACTCCAGGATCATCCCGTGGGACTGCCCCTCAGCCTCCATGACGTAGAGGGCGGAGGGGGCCTGCGTGGACTCCACGTATTCCGAGTAGTGTACCTGCTCTACGGTCACCAGACTCATCTCGACGATGGAGCGCAGTTGGGCCGACAGGTAGACAGAGATCTCGCGGGCAAAGCCGGAGTGCACGTGGTTCAGCAGCCGCAGCTGGTCCTGAGAGAGGAGGCGCGGCTTGCGGAAGTTGTACGCCCGGGCCCGTTTCCGGGTGCGCGTCGCGTTCTTCGCGATCATGGCAATCTCTTCTGCGGAGATGTCCATCGCGTCAGTTGATAATGAAGGCGGTGAAGTAGAGACGACTCAACTGCTCTTCCTCTTCAGGGTCGAGTAGCGCGTTGATGTTGTCGAGCAGATCCAGCTTGATGCTGTCTCTGATGGACACGTCGGCCAGTTCGGCGACAGAGAGCTTGCTGAGCTTGCCGAGAATCTTGTCCCGGATCAGGATTTCCTTGGCGACGACGGCTTCCAGGGTCTTGGTGGATGGCCCCTCCAGTCCCACGTCAACCATGAGAGCGCGGCGACCGTTGGTATCCGACGGATTGACCATGAAGCCCTTGAGTTCCATGAACTCGCCATATTCGACAGGCTCGGCTTCGGCGATCTCTTCGGCCGCCTCACCGGTGTTGGTAATCATGGCGGTTACCTGGGGAAAAAACAGGTAGGCCGCTGCCGCTCCGCCGCCAATGGCAACGAGGACGACCGCGATCACCGTGATCAGGAAGGTCTTGCCGCCTCCCTTGGAAGGCTTTCCTTCAGATTCGGCGCTCTCGGCGCCGGGTTGCTGCTGTTCTGCCATGGCTCCCAACTGAATAGTATTTCGACTCGCCGGTTTTTTGCCCTTCCAGCCGCCGTTGCATTGGATTCCACGGGTCTAAACTCCCCGTAGCCGATGCCGACGTAGCCGGAAGGATCCAGCGTCGATGGTTCTCCTAGCAGGAATCGGACCACAGAGAATGCGCGGGCCCCTGAAAGCTCCCAGTTGGTGGGGAATCGGCTGGTGGCGATGGGCCGGTCATCCGTGTGACCCTCGACAACCACAGACTTGGCACTCTCGCCAAGGACCTTGGCCACCTGGGTCAGAACCTCGCGGGATTGGGAGAGCAAGTGGGCCTCACCCGACGCAAACATGATGGAGTCCACGATCACCACGTGCAGACCCTGCTCGGTCAGGTTAACCTGAACTTTGTCCTGGAGGCCTTCCGCTTCCAGGTATTCGAGCAGGCTCTCGAAGCGCTCAGCGTTGACCATGTCGGTAATGTCCTCACCGCCGGCAGACTCGGTGGCGACCACCTGCTTTTTGGTGGGCGGCAGCACGGCGTCCTCAAGCAGGAAACTGGTCCGACCGGGGAAATAGGAGATGGCCTCCTGGAATTTCTTGACCTCGACCGTGGACATCGAGACGATCATGATGAAGAAGGTCAGCAACAGGGTAGCCATGTCGCTGAATGTCGTCATCCAGAACGGGGCTGAGGGATCGTCGTCCTCGGGTGGGGGGGCAGCGGCTCCTTTCTTGGCCATGGTACCTCCCTAGGCTGCTTTCCTGAGTTCAGCCGCTTCTTCTCCTTCTTCCGTCGCGCCACCTTCCTTGAGGTAGAGGCCCAGCCGCTTCTCAATCATACTGGGGCTTTCTCCGCGGACGATTCCAAGGACACCGGCCTGGACAACTTCCCGCGCCAGTTCAACTTCTTCCAACTGAGCCTTGGCTTTCTGAGCGGCGGGGAGAAACAGCAGGTTCGAGAGAAAGGCGCCGTAGAACGTCGTGATCATGGCCACGGCCATGCCGGCGCCGATGGCAGCCGGGTCTTCCAGGTTCTGCATCATCTGGATCAGGCCGATGAGCGTACCCACCATCCCGAACGCCGGACAAAATGTGCCGGCGTTGTTGAGAAACTTGACGGTAACCCGGCGATCAGATAGTTCCGTGCGCACGCGGCCCGCCATGAGGTCCTCGATTTCCTCCTCGTCGACGCCATCGACTGCCATCTCAAGCCCGAAGCCCATGAACTCGTCCTCGACATCCTCGAGGGCGCGATCCAGCGCCAGAAGGCCTTCTCGGCGGGCTGTCCTGGCCAGGTCGCCGAACTGTCCCACAAGATGCGGGAGATCGGGAGCCTGATAGCCGAAGAGGCCCTTGATGCCTGCAAGAGACGTCTTGAGGTCCACCATGCTGGAACTGACCATCAGCGCCGCTGTGGTGCCGCCAATGACCATCACCATGGACGGCACGTCGAAGAACGTGGTCCAGCCCTGGCCCATCATGATCGTTCCGAAGATCAGGACGAAGCCAGCTACAAGGCCTATTGGTGTTGTTTTCTCCATGGCAAAGGAAGGGGGTCTCGCAGGGGTATCGACCGCGCGTGCGCCGGATTAAGGGGTTGCCAGGTCGGCAAGGCGCAATTCACGGAATCCGGGACGGGGTTCGCGGTCAACGCGGACCACAGGCAGGGCATGGAGTCGGTGCCCCGATTCAAACACCAGGAGGCTTGAGGCGCGCTCACTTCGTGTGCCCAGATGCCGGGAGGGGTCTACGATGCGCACTGTACGACTGCGGACGGGCACCGTGGGCGCGGTAGGGTCGAGATCCGCAAAAGGACCTTCGAGACGAATGATCTCCTGAACCTCACGAAGCTGCACCCGAAACGGGACTTCATCGGAATCCAGGGAAATGAAAAGGTGCTGCTCTGGCATGGCGGCGGTAGCTGGCGATACCCTTCGTATCGGCCGCCGGCCCGCGTCAATAAGCGCTCAGGGCCGCCAAATGCATCGCCCCTGCCTCAAAATTCCGCAAATGCAGAAAGGGCCCCGCGGATAAACCGCGGAGCCCTTTCAGCTGGCTTTCAGTCCCTTAGAATTAACGCTTCAGGTTGACGGTTTCCTGAAGGATCTCATCAGAGGTCGTGATGACTCGCGCGCCGGCCTGGTAGCCACGCTGCGCGACAATCATGTCGGTGAACTCGGTAGCGAGGTCCACATTGGACATCTCGAGTGCACCGGCCACGATACCGGTTTCGACTTCACTGCCTGCCCGGCCCTTGATCATGTTACCGGAGGAGGCGGTGGTGCCGTAGAGGCCGTCACCCACGTTGTCCAACCCGTTGGGGTTATTCACGGAGGCGATGGCCATCTGGAAGAGGTTCTGACTCTCACCATTCGAGTAGTTCAGCGACATCATGCCGTCCGGCGCGATGTTGTAGCCGATCAGCTTTCCAGACTGGTACCCGTCCTGCGACCGGACGATGGCCGTGTCGTTACCCGAGTTCTGGGTGATGTTCTCGATGTTGACGTCAAATGTGGTGGAGGAGTCCGTGTACTCGGAATCCCAGGTGACGGCCACCGGCGTTGAGGCAATGAGTGACCCGTCCGTGTCGAAGTCGAGGGTGCCTGTGGCATCAGCGAAGGCCGCCGGGGTCAGGCTACCACCGTAGGAGATGTCGTAGCTCCAGGTGTCATCGGCGGTCTTTTCGTACGTGATCAGCGCGGTGTGGGCCGTGCCCTGGTCGTCATAGATCACGGTGGAGATGTTGACCTGGTCACCGACTTCTGCGTCAGCAGAGAGGTTACCGCCGACTACGACCTCCTCCGTGGCGCTTGCGCTGGAGGACGAGGCCCAGTTGATCTCAAGGTCGACGAGCTGGCTCTGATCCACATTGCCGTTGCCGTCAATGGAGAAGCCCTGCGCGGTCAGACCGGCCTTGTTGACGAGCTTGCCGTTCTCGTTGAACTCAAAGCGTCCGTTACGGGTCAGCATCTCGCGCTCGCCGTTGGAGACGATGAAGAAGCCGTCGCCGTTCAGGGCGAGGTCCGTGGCATAGCTGGTGTTCTCAAGGGCACCCTGGTTCCAGTTCCGGTCGATGGACGAGACCTGAACGCCGAACCCGACAAAGGAGGTGTTTACGGCAGCACCACGCGAGCTCCGGTTCGTACCGAGCATGCGTTGTCCGAGGACATCGGTGAAGGCGGTGCGGCTTCTCTTGAAGCCGATCGTATTCACGTTGGCAATGTTGTTACCGGTGACGTCCATCTTGGTCTGATGCGTTTTCAGACCAGAGACACCGGTACGTAGCGAGCTTATCATGGCGTGTATTGGCGGTTTGGGTTTTCGATAGTGGTTATCCCGGGGGTCATTCGGACTCGCCGACTGACTGGACGGCGCTCATGTTGACCGGCAAGTGGCCAATCCAGAGAAACACGCCCTCGGGGGAGAAGGTGACGCGGGACACTTGCCCACGAACGGTTGATGAGGATGCCACGGCATCCCCGTTACTGTCCTGGGCGACGACCGTCGTCGTGTAGACGCCGGCGGCGACGCTGTTGCCAGCATCGTCCTTTCCGTCCCAGTTGAAGTCCTGTTCTCCATCGCTCAGGGCGCCGAGATCCAGGGTGCGCACCACGAAGCCCGTGGAGTCGCGCAATTCTATTTTTACGGACGCTGCATTCCCGTCCAGAGAGAAGCGTCCTTCGGAGGCGGCCTCGCCGTCCCAGTTGACCTGGTTGCCGGGTGCCTCGATGGACTTGCCAATAAGGCCGGCAGCGACGCCGTTGTTCATGCTCTGCGCCAGCATCCCGTTCATCTCGCCCTGCTGGGCGAGGGTCTCATCGATGTTGATGAGCTGCTCGACCGAGGTGAACTGCGCCAGCTGTGCGGCGAATTCCTGACCCTCGAGCGGGTTGAGCGGATCCTGATTGCTGAGCTGGGAGACCAGCAGGCGGAGAAACTCGTCCCGACCCAGGGAGGTGTTGCCGGACGTGTCCCGGGCGCCCGGGGTGCCGCGGAGGTCGATGGGGATGGTACCTAAGGGATCAATGGCCATGGGTCTCTTGGGCTATCCGACCCAGACGCGGTCAGCGCCGCGCCGTGTTTCGGAGTCGTTGGATTCGGAGGTATCCAGGCCTTGGCCTGCGGAAATGCTGTTGACCCTGTCGGCGGATCCGGCTGCGGCCGAATCGCCCTGCTGGTGTCCGCCGTCGGAGCCAAAGCTCAGGTTCACGTCGGCGCCGTATCGGTCGCGGAGTTCGGACTCGAGCCGACTGGTGGCTGAGGACAGCTTGTCACCAGTGGTCGGGTCAGTAGTGAAGATCTGGAGGGAGAGAAGATCTGAGTCGCGCCGCGCGCGAATGTTGACAGAGCCGAGCCCGTCTTCGAGTTCGATGGTGACTTCCTTCCAGGCGGCCGGATCCTGTGGCGGGCCGTCCGACTTGATCGCAGTCCTGACGGCGCGAAGCCATGCGGAGGCCACGGTGCCTGTACGAGATCGACCACCTCCCAGTGCGCGGTCCGTGGCGGTTGGCGAGGTCTCGCCGAACCACTCGTCGAGGACCTCGAGAATACGGTTGTCGAGCAGGTGCCCAGAGTCCGCATCCAGCGAAGCCGGATCCAGGCTTGGCATCTCAAAAATGGCTTCGGCAGGAGTCGTTCCTGCTATGGCCTGGGTGCCGGTCGGCTGGGCGAATGCGTTCTGCTGGCGTGCGTCGTCACCGCCTCCAGAGAAGCCCTGAGCATTGCCTCCGGCCGATGGGGAAGTGGCGTTGGCTTCCCGTGATGCCATCTCAGCCGGCGACTCGCGCGAGTCCGTGCGTTCATTGCCGGGCCTGGTGGTGCCGGAGTCAATAGCATGGCCGGGCAGATCCCGCGCCAGACCAGCCGGTGTGCTGTCAAGGGCTCGTGCGGACGCTTCTGCGGTGGCCGCAGAGGCGGGTTGGTCAGCTGCGGCGCTGCCGGCGTCATAGAGGGAACGGAGGGTAAAAACCGGGCGGTCTGCCTTGGCGGTGGTCGCCGGCTCCTGGGCCGAAGCGAACGAGAGGCTGACGTTGGCGCGGGCTCCCGAGGGGCGGGCATCACGGTCCGTGAGTTGGAAACGCGGATGCGGGGCCGATTCGGACGTGCTGTCGAACTCGGTGAACGCAAGCGCTGGCCGGGAGGCGTCGAGTTGCTGCGGCGCCGGTCGTGGGTCCAGCGGTTGAGAGGCGGGTGCGGGCCGGGGGGAGGCTGCCGCCTCGGTTGGCTGGCCGGGCACGCGGGTTTGGCTGGGCGCGGCGCGGCCGGTGTCGGCAGTGTTGTTCGGCTGCTCTGCGGCCGGGCGGGTTGCCTGGTCCGCGGGGGTGCGGCTGGTTTGGTCTGCGGCCGGGCGGGTTGCCTGATCACTGCCGGCCCGAGCCGATGTCTTGACGGCGTCGGTAGCTTCTTCGGAGGGGGCCAGATTTACGGCCTGGCGATGGGCCTGTTCGCCCGCCTGGTCACTTCCCGGCTTGGAATTGGTTGGAGAGAGCGTGTGGGCTTCGGCCAGGCGACCCGTGGCCGTCGAAGCCTGCTCCGGCTGAACCGCAGTAGCGGGGGCGGCCACAGACCGCGTCCCGGTCTCTCCACCGGCGTTCGCGTTTGCAGTCTTGGTTTCTGTGCCCGTCAGGCTGGTCGCGTTGTTGGTCCGGGCGTCCAGAATGGTTGCCCCGGTGACGCGGGGAGCCCCGGAGCCCGTCCGGCTGGTGTTTTGGGTGGTTTCAGCCCGTCCGGTGTTGCCTTGGTCACCGGTGTTGCCAGCCGGCCGCTCGGCCGAATCGGTCGCGAGGCCGTCAGCTTGTGCTGTCAAGACTTCGGCCCCCGGGCGTGCTGCCGCGGGACTACCGGAGCGGTTGGGAAGAGGCTGATTGGCTGGGGCGTCCTGCCTGCCCTCGCGGGTTTGGGTACCTGCGGCTGCGGATGCCTGCTTCTCCGGAGCTGCGGAGGTAGGTGCGCCGGGCTCCGGAGCGTTTTCGGCCTTCGCGGAGGCCGCGGTTGCCGATGCGGCCGTGTCGGAGACGAGCCGTTCCGTCAACGCGGGCTGAGCGCCAGTACGAGCTGCAGCGTTGTTGCCCGGCGCCGCGGCCGGGTTCACAGGTGACGAAGCCGCGGTTTCGGTGTGGGCCGGGAATCCAGCGGCGTCGGTCCGCGCAGCGACTCCTGAGGTACCGGTCTGTGACGCGGATGCCGTAGCGTTTTTCTGGGCCGTGAGACCAGCGGCGTTGGACGGGGTCGTCAAGCCGGAGGAAGCGGTGTCGGTCGCTACCGTGGAATGGGTTGTGCCTGATGACGTGACCGCAGCCTCGCCAGTCGCCGCCTTGGCCGGCATGCCGTGAAGGGTCGCAGCCGGGACTTCGATGGCCGCGTGAGACGCCGCCGCCGGCGCGGACGCTGCCGTAGTTGCGGAGGCGGTTGCTGGCGCAGTCGC
>JABDJZ010000167.1 GCA_013003255.1 Rhodothermales bacterium | reverse complement strand
CCTTTATGATGATGCCACGCAGGAGGTGGGCTCGCGCTTTGGGATCACGTTCCCGGACTGCACGCCCACCGGCAGCGATGTCACCGTCAGCACCTTGGACGCCAGCGAAGAGTGGTTCCTGGCCGGGAATCCCTTCATGACCAGCTTTGACCTCTCGAACCTGAGCTTGGATGACTTCCAGGCCACGGTCAAGATGTGGAACCCCACCACCGGTTCCTACCAGGATGTGACCCAGGCTGCCGGGACCGGCGACGTGGTCCCCGTGGGGCAGGGCTTCTTTATCCAGCGGACTACGGTCGGCGCCGGTGCTACGTCCATTACCTACAGCAAGGCGGGGAGGACGTCCGGCGGCTCCATCGTAGGCAAGCGGAACGATGTCATCGGGCGCCTGGGCCTCACGCTGCACATCCGGGACGATCAGGGCGGGGTGATTGCGTTCGATGAGGCCTCCACCCTGATGGTGCGCGAAGACGCCCGGACCGACTGGGACCGCTATGACTCCTCGAAGCTTCGCCCGCTGCAGGCGTCCTTCGCGACGCTGGGCCTCGTGGGAGAACGCGCCGGCGCCTCTGAAGTGCAGTCCCGCCTCAGTCTGCCCACGGCGCAGGTGCTTCCTTTGTCGATTCCCATCCAGATTGATGTCGAGGCCATTTCCGGCCGGGCCACCATCGCATGGCCACAGTTGGATTCGCTACCGGCGCACTGGCAACTCGCGCTGGTGGATGAGGAGACGGGCACCATCACCCGCCTGCAGGAGAAGGCCGAGTACGCCTTTGACCTACCGGACGTTGAAGGCACGACAGCATCGAAGGGGGAGCTGAAGGGAGCGATCGGCCTCAGCCTCGCTGGTTCTACGCGCTTCTCGCTTGAGATCACTTCGGCGGGATCCACGGGCCTCAACGATTATGACCTGCCGTCGGCGTGGTCCCTCGAACCGGCGTACCCGAACCCCTTCAATCCGCAGACCCTGATTCTCTTTGAGGCTCCGACGAGTGCCACCGTGCGGCTGACCGTCTTCGACGCACTCGGACGCCAGGTCGCGGTGCTGCGCGATGGCGTTGTGTCGGCCGGTCGTCACGAGATCCGATTTGACGCCTCCCATCTGGCATCTGGTCTGTACTTCTTTGTGCTGGACTCGCCGGCAGGTCGCCTGCAGCAGTCTGCACTGCTCGCCCGATAACCCCTCTCCTATGTCTCTAAACCCAAAGTTGCCGGCCAAGATGCCGGAGGAAAAAGAGCTCTATAAACCACCGGTGCTGAAGCGCCACGGCGATGTGGTCGAGCTGACCAAGTCAGAGTATGGTGGACTGGACCGAATGATCTTCGGCTCCCTGTTCGCCATCAGTTCGCCCGGACTGCCGCCGGGTCCGAGCCGGTAGTGTTTGGGCAGCGCCTATATGGTCACGCTGTCAGGTCGCAGTGCGCTCCGGGTGGCACTGGTCCGTGTGTGGTGGTTTCCGAGGTGGCAGAACGGCCCCGGCTTGAACGCTTCCTCGATGACGGGCTCTGGAGCTATCTCCTGCAGGATGACTGTTGGTGGCTGCGTGGTCGGGAAGGGTCCCTGTTCGGGATTACAGACGAAGGTATTTGTGTCGATGGTCCCGAGGGCTCCGATCAATTGGCGAACGGCGTGGCAGGACTGTGGCTGCGTCGGCAGGGGTTCCTGGTGCTTCACGCCAATGCGGTCGAAAAAGACGGTCGAGCGCTCCTCTTGATGGGTGCCTCCGGGGCCGGCAAAACGACCCTGACGCGGGCGCTCTTGGGACACGGATTCCGCCTGGTGACGGATGATCTGGGTGTGGTGGACCTCGGTGCCGAGACCCCCCGGCTGCTTCCCGGGCCGGGCCGGGTAAAGGTTCGCACGGGCGTATTGGATGCTCCGAAACGGTTGGAACCGGTTCCCGCAGTAGAAGACGCTACGCCGGTGGCTGCGGCCGTAATCGTGGAGCCGCAGGGCCCGGTCAACCTTCGTCAGGTGGGGGGTGCCGCGGCATCCTTGGCCTTCGTACAGCATGCCCAGATGCCGCGCTCGCTCAGCGTGACAGG
>JABDJZ010000159.1 GCA_013003255.1 Rhodothermales bacterium | reverse complement strand
CCTCGGTGTCGTTCTCCCGGCCCGTCATCCGCTCGAGGATCACATCACTGCCGACGTTGGAGGTCATGATCAAGATCGTGTTCTTGAAGTTGACCGTACGCCCCTGGCTGTCGGTCAGGCGGCCGTCGTCGAGCACCTGCAACAGCGTGTTGAACACCTCGGGGTGCGCCTTTTCGATCTCGTCGAACAGCACCACCGAATAGGGGCGCCGGCGGACCGCCTCGGTGAGCTGGCCGCCCTCCTCGTAGCCTACGTAGCCCGGAGGCGCACCGATCAGCCGCGCAACGGTGTGCCGCTCTTGGTATTCGGACATGTCGCCCTCAATGGCATCCATGCGCTCCCGAATCACCTCTGATCCCAGGTTCGAGGTCATGATGATGATGGTGTTCTTGAAGTCGACGGTTCGGCCCTGATTGTCGGTCAGCCGGCCATCGTCAAGCACCTGGAGGAGGATGTTGAAGACCTCCGGGTGGGCCTTCTCAATCTCGTCCAGCAAGACCACGGCGTAGGGGCGGCGACGCACCTTCTCAGTGAGCTGGCCGCCCTCCTCGTAGCCTACGTAGCCTGGAGGGGCCCCCACAAGTCTGCTCACGGTGTGGCGCTCCTGGTATTCGCTCATGTCGATCCGGATGAGCGCCTGCTCGTCGTTGAAGAGGAAGTCGGCTAGCGCCTTGGCAAGCTCAGTCTTCCCAACCCCCGTGGTGCCCAGGAAAATGAACGAGCCGATGGGCCGCGATTCCTCCTGAAGGCCAGCGCGTCCGCGGCGTACCGCGTGCGATACGGCCGAGACAGCCTCAGGCTGTCCGATCACCCGAGCCTCCAGTTCTTCTTCCATGCGGAGCAACTTGGCCCGCTCGCTCTCCAGCATCCGGGAAACCGGAATGCCGGTCCAGCGCGATACGATGCTGGCGATGTCCTCGGCGTCAATTTCCTCCTTCAGGAGTGCACCAGAGGACTGGATTCTGAGCAGCCGCTCCTTGGTCTCCGTCACGGCCTGCTCCAGCTTCGGGATGCGGCCGTAGCGGATCTCGGCTACCTCGCCATACTTGCCCTGGCGCTCCAGCGTCTCTGCCTCCAGGCGAGCATCCTCGATGTCCTCCTTGGCCTGGCGGAGTTCCTGGATGAGTTCCTTCTCCTGGTTCCAGCGGGCGCGAAGCGCGGTCCGCTTTTCCTCCAGGTCAGCGAGGGTCTCTCCCAGCTTGGAGAGCTTTGTTTCGTCCTTTTCACGCTTGACCGCCTCGCGCTCAATCTCCAACTGGCGGATCTGTCGCTCCAACTGGTCCAGCTCTTCCGGCATCGAATCAATCTCGATGCGAAGGCGCGACGCGGCCTCATCGATGAGGTCGATGGCCTTGTCCGGCAGGAACCGCTCGGTGATGTAGCGACTCGACAACTGGGCAGCGGCCACCAGGGCACCATCCGTGATGCGCACACCGTGATGGACCTCGTAGCGCTCCTTGATGCCGCGCAGGATGGAGATGGTGTCTTCCTGGCTCGGCTCGGCGACCAGGACATTCTGGAATCGACGCTCCAGCGCTTTGTCCTTCTCGAGGTACTTCCGGAACTCGTCCAGCGTGGTGGCACCGATGGCGCGTAGTTCTCCCCGGGCCAGTGCAGGCTTGAGGATGTTGGCGGCGTCCATGGCGCCCTCTGAGGCACCGGCGCCCACCAGCGTGTGAATCTCGTCGATGAAGAGCACGATCTGCCCGTCGGCCTCGGTCACCTCCTTGATGACGGCCTTGAGGCGGTCCTCAAACTCACCGCGGTACTTGGCACCGGCAATCAGGGCACCCATGTCAAGCGCCAGGATCTTGCGCTCCTTCAATCCCTCCGGGACATCGCCCTGGACGATGCGGATGGCCAGCCCTTCAGCGATGGCAGTCTTGCCGACTCCGGGCTCACCGACCAGGACGGGGTTGTTCTTGGTGCGCCTGGCCAGGATCTGAAGCACGCGCCGGATTTCGTCATCACGGCCGATCACCGGATCAATCTTTCCCTTTCGCGCCAACTCGTTCAGGTCCCGCGTATATCTGTCGAGGGCCTGGTAGCGGCTTTCGGCGTGCTGGTCCGTGACTCGCTGGCTGCCCCGGACCTCCTTGAGGACTGCCAGGATCCGGTCCTTGGTCACACCCTGCTCGCGGAGGGTTTCTCCGATCCCGTCGGCCGCGCTCAGCGCCATCAGGATATGCTCGCTGGCTACGTAGTCGTCCTTGAGCAACTCGGCTTCGGCAAGGGCCCGGTCAAAGACCTTTTTGACGTCCTTCCCGAGGTATTGGCCGGAGACGCTGGACCCGGTGACAACGGGCAGTTTGTCCAATTCCTGCTTTGCGCGATTGCGCAGCAGATCCAGGTTGATGCCGAGCTTCTGGAGTATGGACGGGACTACGCCTCCCTCGTCCTGAAGGAAAGCGACCAGCAGGTGAGGGGGCTCCAATCCCTGGTGATTCCGGGACTGCGCCAGCTCAACGGCCGATTGAACGACCTCCTGCGCCTTGGTGGTAAACTTCTGGAGATTCATGGGGGCGGTAACGTAAACCTGTGCGTCAATATGGCAGACGAAGAGACTTCGCCCGGTCGACTACACACCGGTCCAACGCCGTGCCAAACCCCCTTGAACTGACGTGCTGTCAGCCGTTGGGCTCCTCGTGATCGTGGTCGTCCGCTTCTGAGTCCATGGGCATGTCCATTTCTTCCCCGGAGTCAGACGAATCGTCGGACGAGCCGCCAGCCACTACGCCAAGGTCAACGGCCTGCATTCCCGCCAGACGAACCACCCCGGTTCCGTTCAGTCGAAGACCGACTTGGCCGGGTTCGAACGCCGCCCCGTGCCCATGCACAAGCAACTGCGTATCCACGTAGCTCCGGAAATGGGTGCCGTCGACCACTACGCGGATGTCTCGCCATCCTGAACCTGCCATGGCCTCGGTGGCCTGAACCAGCAGATCGGAGTTCTCGGTCCGCCCCAGTCGGATCACGTCATTGGCCAGGGAGGTGAATCCGTAGGAGCCGTCCTCCTGCACGTGGTGGGCGACCAGCACCGAGCCGTCAAAGTCGGTCGGATCGAGTGCCAGGTCTACTTGCAGGCGGTCTATCTGTCCCGGCAGCACGAACAGGGTGGGTTCGGTTACCTCAAGCTGAAACACGTCTCCTCGGTCGCCGCCATCAACCAGGCTGGAGGTCAGGGACTCGGCCGAGCCTTCCACCCAGATGGCGCTGGTTTTCCAGGCCGCCGCGCGTGCCGGTGCCCAGGACCAACCCGCCGGGGAAACAGCGATGCCGTCCTCGCCCGCCTCTGCCTGAACCAAGGGTTCTGAGGGTGCGGTTTCCACAGCCTCGACACCGACGCCGTAGCGATACACCAGCTCGGCGCCGTGTGTGGCGGTAACCGTAATCAGTCCGAGCCCAGCCAGGCCGATGACGAAGAAGCCGATGCGCGCCATCCCGCCCGCACCCAGCTTGGTGGCATTGATGCCCATCCTGATCACCGCATATCCGCCAAAAAACCAGGCGGTCCAAAGGCCGAGGTCCGCGTGCTCGGTGAGCAGGGCATTGGCCTCGGTGGGGAGAAATACCGAGTCCGCCGCCAAGGTCCCGGAGTACCAGGTGATTACCGCGGTGACCGCACCGAGGGCGTACAGCCAGTTGGCGGACTTCCGCCAACCGCCGCGATCCCCGGAAAAGAGACCCACCGCATCAAAGGCCGCTGCAACGAAAAGCAGGGCGATGGGAAAATGGAGGACGAGAGGATGGAGGTTCGGCGCCCACTCAGGAAGTAGCGACATGACAGGGCTTGGTAGGAGTTGACTGTGAACAACAGTGTACCTGAGTACCGGACAGAAGTTACTGGTTCGGTAAACGGAAACTCGGCTGAGGATCACCGGTTGGCCGGCACCGTTTCATTGGTCAATCCGATCCGTCACAACCCCGAACAAAGCATGGAAGGAGAACGGACTCCCAAGGATGACTGGTGGGATCGGTTTCAGAAGCTGCTCGATGACCAGAACGAGTGGCCGACCGATTACACCTTCAAATTTATTGCTCCTGCGGCCCAGGTCGAGGCTTTGAAGGGTGTGTTTGGACGTGTCGACCTCAAGGTGAGAGAGTCGCGCAAGGGACGCTTCATGTCGGTCACGGCCGTGATGAAAATGCACTCCAGTGATGAAGTGGTGGCCATGTATCACGCGGTCGGGCGGATTGACGGGGTGATTGCGCTCTAGGGGGATGCCGCGTGCCGTGGCGGGCGACTCTCCGCCCCTCGTTCAGGTCCTCGGTGCTCCGACAGGCTCAGGAATACGTGTCCACGTTTCCACCTGAAGTGGGCTTGCCGCCTTCGTAGGTGGACTTGTCCTTGGGTGCGGCTTCCGGGGGTGTCTTGATCTCGTCCCGGGTGATGGCACCCATGCTGGTGTAGGCGCCGGAGAGGAAGGGAGAACGCTCTCCCACCTGTCCGCGAGTCAGGTTGAGGATGTAGGCTTCTTCCTGGTTCTCGCGCTCAGAACGTTCCTCGTCCTTCCGCCGCTGGTCGCGACGGTTCTGACGATCAACCGGTTCTACCCGGCGCTCTGTGTTATGTACTTGTTCGATCCGCATAGGAATCCCGGCCTCCGGGATTGTATCGGTCGATTAAGACTCGAACTTAAGCGGATCAAATCGCGTGCCGAAACCGGCTCTATCGGGCTGAAAACGCAGGTTCGCTGGACAGCGCGGCCACCGCGCTGCAGACAAGGTCCACTTCCTGAGCCGTGTTGTAGTGCGCCAAGCCGATCCTGAGCAGACCACCACGGTCTCCGAAGCCCAGCGAATTGATCACCTCCATGGCGTAGTAGTCCCCGTCCCATACGAAGATGTTCTCGGCGGCCAGGTGCTCGGCGGCCGTGCGAGCGGAGACTCCTTCGATGTCGATGATGACGGTGGGGACGCGCTCGTGCATCTCGCCTTCGCCGGTCAGGCCATAGACCGTCACACCGTCAATGGACTTGAGGCCGTCAATGAGTCGTCGGCAGAGTGTCTGCTCGTAGTCGGCAAACGCGCTCATGGCGGAGATCAGTTGCTCCCGGCGGGTGGCTCCCGTTCCGAGTGAGGCCAGATACTCAACCGCACCCAGTGTCCCGGCCATGCCCTCGTGGGAGAGCGTCCCGGTCTCGTGCCGGATCGGCAGCGCCTCATCCGCGGGTCGAACCTTGTAGGGAGGGAGACTTGCAAGCAGGGATTCGCGACCCCAGAGGATGCCCTGGTGAGGGCCGAAGAACTTGTAGGCGGAACAGGCCAGAAAGTCGCATCCCAGGGCCTGAACGTCGGTGGGGGCGTGGGGGACGTACTGGACGGCATCCACGTATGTGAGGGCTCCGGCCTCGCGAGCCATCGCACACATTTTCGCCACCGGGTTGATGGTGCCCAGGGCATTGGAGGCATAGTTCAGCGCGACGAGAGCCGTCTTCTCGGACAGCAACTCCTGAAACGCGTCCAGATCGTACCGGAAGGTCGTGGTGTCAAAGGGCATCCAGCGAATGGTCATCCCCAGATCCCGCGCCAGAAGAAGCCACGGCGAGACATTGGCGTCGTGGTC
The DNA here is from genome assembly GCA_013003255.1 of Rhodothermales bacterium. Lineage (GTDB taxonomy): Bacteria > Bacteroidota > Rhodothermia > Rhodothermales > UBA10348 > JABDJZ01. The sequence goes on along the minus strand of JABDJZ010000159.1, from coordinate 892 downwards.
CATCCGGGTGACGATGATCTCCTGCCCGGCTTCGAACTGCTGCCCGAGGGTACGGGACATGTGGAAGGTCAACGTGGTCATGTTCTGGCCGAACACGATCTCGTTCGGGGAAGCCGCACCGAGAAGGTCCGCCATGGCTGCATGCGCCTCATCCAGTAGGGCATCCGATTCCACGCTTGTGACAAAGGCCCCGCCCCCGTTGGCGTTGGTTCGCGTCAAGTAGGATACCGTCCGATCAATGACCTGCTGCGCCACCTGCGTGCCACCGGGATTGTCCAGGTAGACGCGTGGGCGGCCTTGGTCCCGGATGGCGAGTGCGGGAAACTGCGAGCGGATGTGGCTGACGTCCATGGAAGCTGGGTTTGCTGAGTCCACAATCTAATGCTTGTGCAGTGCGGGACGCCGCGACTATCCTCGGAATCCACCAACCGTGACTCCGATGCGCGCCCTCGTGACCCTGGCCCTGATGTTGATAGTTGCGGTGCCTTCTGCCGCACAACCTCTGGTGATCGATGCCGCAAGGGCGTTCGATGGGGAGGTCCTCCACCTTGACTGGCGCGTGGTCGTTGAGGATGGCCGCATCATCGCTGCCGGCCCCCAGTCAGACATTCCGCGACCAAGGGCAGCGAGACGGCTCGACCTGGGAGATCGGACCCTGCTGCCGGGGCTGATCGAAGGGCACTCGCACGTGTTGTTGCATCCGTATAGCGAGACCGGGTGGAATGACCAGGTACTCAAGGAATCTCGCGCGGAGCGCGTGGCACGTGCCGTAGTCCACGTGGACCGCTCGCTGCAGGCTGGGTTCACCACCATGCGGGACCTCGGATCCGAAGGGGCCGAATACGCCGATGTGGGTGTCCGGACTGCCATTGAGAAAGGGGTCATCCCAGGC
>JABDJZ010000152.1 GCA_013003255.1 Rhodothermales bacterium | reverse complement strand
GCATTGGGGGTGGGGTACCGAGTTCTTCGATGCCGATCTGGATGGGGATGTGGACCTGTACGCGGTCAACGGATTTATCCTGGAGAACGGGACGCCGAATCAGTTCTGGTCCAATCGGTTGGTACCGGACGGACGGGTCTCATTCACGAATGAGACCGAGTCTACGGGAACGGGCGATACGGCCGAGGCACGCGGCGTGGTGGTCTTCGACTATGACAATGATGGCGATCTGGACATGGTGGTCGCCGTTTGGGGAGATCGGCTCCGTCTGTTTGAGAACCAGGCCCAGGGCCGGCATTGGTTGAAGCTGAACCTTCAGGGCACCGCCTCCAACAGGGATGGGGTGGGTGCCCATGTCCTGGTGGAGACCGAAGCAGGGCAACAAGTTCGACTCAACGACGGCGTTGACATTTTCGGCCAGAGCGTGACCCCGGTACACTTCGGCCTGGGACTTCACAACCGGGCTGATGTGACCGTCACGTGGCCTTCCGGCCTTGTTGAGACCTGGCGCGACCTGTCGGGCAATGCGACGCACCTTCTGGTGGAGGGGAGCAACACGAACCGAGAAGCGCACGACCTGCCGGAGCAGGCGTCCCTACACGTTTACCCCAACCCCGCAGAAACTGACGTGACCGTGGAAGGACTGGGCAGCGTGGGAGGTCCCGTGATTCTGTACGATTCCCTGGGGCGCATCATCCAGGAATGGCATGCGCGGGAAGGTGACCGCGTGCATCTGGGCGTCTCAGGTTTGCGGCCGGGCCTCTATGCAATTCGTGCTGGCGAAAGGAGCGCGGTCTTTTTGAAGCGCTGAGAGTCCGCGGCAACGGAATGTGCCCCGGCCGTGGTTCGGCTCGTCCCGCAGCCTCTCCGGTTCCTACGCTCAGGCCCGTCGCAGGGGCATCGTCATGCACCTCGGCCCGCCTCGGCCCCTGGACAACTCGTTGCCCTCCAGCTTGATGGCCAGCTTCTGGCCCGGGTCGAAGTCGCTTTCCCGGTGATACTCCAGGAAGCTCTGCGCCTCGACCACCCGGTATCCCCTGCGAGCCATGGCTTCAAACGTGCGGCCATTCCGCTCGTAGCCGATTACCACACCGGGTGCCAGAGAAAAGAAGTTGGCACCGTCGGTCCACTGCTCCCGCTGCTGGTTAAGCGGATCTCCGCCTCCGCACGCCACGAACGTGAAGGAGCGTTCGAGCACATCCTCGATGGCGTCCTTCAGACTCGGGTAGGGTTCGCACTCCAGGCTGTCGCCCGAGGCCCCTTTCCGGAAGCAGACCACGTTGCTGAGTCCCTGGGCCTCGATGATCGGAGGATAAACCACGCAGAGATCGGGCTCGGCGAACGTAAACACCGTGTCCAGATGCATGCAGGACCGCTGATTGGGCAGGTCGACCATGATGACGTTCTCGATGCCCGTGCGCTCAAACAGGGCGCGCGTCAGTGAGACCACGCCTCCGAATGAGGTGCGCTCTGAACAGCCCACGATCACGGTGGTGTCTGAGGCAACCAGAAGGTCTCCGCCCTCGAACGTCACGCCTCGTGGGAGGCGAACGATGTGGTCCCGCTGGTCGGTAAATCTCGGGTGGTGAGAGACCACCGCGTTCATGATCAGGCTCTCTCGTGCACGTGCCGCCGTGGCGGGGTGGGACAGCACCATGATCTCGCCCACGACCGCGGCCACATCCCGGGTAAACAGGAGATTTGGCAGTGGCTGAGCGTAAATGGGCAGGGGAGAGGCGCCGGTCAGGGCAAAGTTGGTGAGCCCTTCCGGTCCGAGGTCAACGAGATCATCCGCGAACGCCTGGAGGTTCCGTTCCGGGGTCACCAGGCACAGCTTCTCAACGAAGTCACGGCGGGCGGCCTGGCCCTCGAAGGTGGCCGAGAGCAGGTCTACGATCTCCACCACGCCGCCAGGTTCGCCAATTACCTTTTCGAAGACCGCCCGCATGACGAGGTGCTCCTCGCGGGCATTGCCGACAAAGAGAATGTCTTCGAACAGCAGTTCGTCCAGGGCATCCGGAGAGACGAGTTCCATCTCCGCGCCGGGCGTGTGGACAATGACTTCCCGCAGGTGACCGGTTTCAGACCGGACGTTCAGAGCGGATCCCATGGGCTGCGATGACTGGTTGGGTGAGGTTCAGCCAGTCAAGGTACGTCGCGGGGGATCGACTAGCGTTTACTCCTGACCGCCGTAATAAGGCGCAGAATGATGGCCACCACCAGGAGAATAATCAGCCCCTTGATGGCGTACGGCAGCATGAAGGCCGCCACTTTGAGAATCACGCCGAGAACAACAATGGCGACCATCGCGACGATGGCCATCACCAACCAGCGCAGAATTTGCTGAACATCAAGCATGTTCGAGGAGGGTCGCTAGAGATCGTAAGAAATGTATTCGGCGGTGATGAGTGCTGTTCCACGTTCACTGAAACCGCCGAGTACAAGTATTCGGCCGCCGCCCATATTTGTTGCAGTCTGTAGGTAGCGGGGTACAGGATTGAAGGTGCTTTCGTTGTTGAACGTCAGGAATCGCTTCAGGGTGTCGTCATAAATGTCCGCGGACGCCTCGGGAGGCATGTCGATGGTGGTGAGCCCCGAGATACGGATCACCCGCCCCGGCGACATCAGCGCGGCGGCGTGCTCGGTGCGGAGAATGGGAGGCGTTCCCAGGTCTTCGAACTCAAACCCCAGCGGATTGCGGGGGTCGAGAATGAACGTGTGTTCCTCGATCCCTCCGTCCAGGAAGATGGCGCCTGTGATCAACTGCCGCGTGGCCACGCCGGGCGGCTGACTGGCCAGAGGTGTCTGGCTGTGGCCCGTCAAAAGGTCAACAAACGGACCGATGGCCGGACTGAGCGCTCTCAGCGTGTCGCCAACCAGCTGAAAAGACCGGATATCGTTGCGAATGCCCACCTCCGGCTGCGGGTTGTAGGCGATGTCCCCGGTGCCTCCCAGTAGCGTCAGTACCACGTTGCCATTGTTCACGTAGACCTCCGCCGAATGAAAGGCCCGCCGGATGGGGTCACCATCGACGACCAGCGTCTTTACCTCCCCGGCCGTGGGATCGATGATCTCGGGAATCTCGACGAGGTCATCCACGGACTCCATGCGAGGGAACGACACCCCGCCCGCCACAAGCAAGCGGCCGTCCGGTAGCAGCGTGGTGGTGTGTCCGATGCGACCCAGAAAGAGTTGGATGTCTGTCGTAACGATTCGCTGCTCCCCGGCTGGGAGCATGTAGATGTCCTCCTCGGCCGGAGTGAACGTGCTCCGGGCACCGCCGACCAGCAGAAGATCTCCGCCTGGGAGCAGGGTCGCGGTGTGGCCGCCGCGGGGGTCGGGAAAGATGAGCGCACCCACCTGGCTGGTAATGGGCAGGTGGAGGTACTGGACCGTGTCGAGGCCAACCACGTCATC
>JABDJZ010000237.1 GCA_013003255.1 Rhodothermales bacterium | reverse complement strand
GATCGCAAACCGCCAGGATATCGAGGCCGTCGCTCCGCAGAGCCCGTCTCCATCCCTGTATAACGAGGACCTGGCTCCGGTGCCTGCCCACCGGCGCTCCTGGGGCACCTGGAACATCGCCGCCCTGTGGGTCGGGATGGCGGTCTGTATTCCCACGTACACATTGGCGGCGGGGCTGATCTCGCAGGGCATGTCCTGGAAGCAGGCGCTGTTCACCATCCTGCTGGGCAACCTCATCGTCCTGGTGCCGATGATTCTGAACGCCCACGCGGGTACGCGTTACGGCATTCCCTTTCCGGTGCTCCTTCGGGCATCGTTCGGCACTCTCGGGGCCAATATCCCGGCCCTCATGCGGGCCATGGTGGCGTGCGGATGGTTCGGCATCCAGACCTGGATCGGTGGCTCGGCCATCTATACGCTGCACTCGGTGATCTTCGGGTTCGAGCCCGCGGGACCGGCTGACATGATGCCCATCATCGGGCTTTCGGCAGGTCAGTTTGCATGCTTCATGCTGTTCTGGGCAGTCAACATCGCGGTGATCCTCGCGGGCATCGACACCATCAAGTGGCTGGAGACGCTGGCCGCGCCGTTCCTCATTGCCATTGGCCTGGGCCTCCTGGCCTGGGGCATCACTGCCGGCGGCGGCCTGGGCGCGATTCTGTCTGCGGAGACCGTGGCCCAGGTAAGAGGTGCCTCGAGCGACTCATTCAGCTTCTGGGCCGCGTTCTGGCCCAATCTCACCGCCATGGTGGGCTTCTGGGCCACGCTATCGCTCAACATCCCGGATTTCACCCGGTACGCCTTTTCCCAGCGCGACCAGATTGCGGGTCAGCTAATCGGCCTTCCGGCCACGATGACGCTGTTCTCGTTCATCGGCATTGCGGTCACTTCGGCGACCGTCATCGTCTTCGGCGAGGCCGTGTGGGATCCGGTGCTCCTTCTGGGCCGCTTCGAAAGCCCGGTGATCATCGGCTTCGCCCTGTTCGCCCTGACCATTGCCACGCTGTCCACTAACATTGCCGCCAATGTGGTCTCGCCGGCCAACGACTTTGCGAACCTCGCGCCTTCCAAGATCACCTTCAGGCGCGGCGGCCTGATCACCGGCGTCATCGGCATCCTGATCTTTCCCTGGAAGCTCTACACCGACCTGGGCAACTACATCTTTACCTGGCTCATCGGGTACAGCTCGCTCCTCGGTGCCATCGGCGGCATCATGCTGGTGGACTACTTCATCATTCGGCGCGCCCGTCTTTCGATTGATTCGCTGTATCGCAAGGACGGACGCTACTCGTACGGGGGGAGCGGCTTCAACTGGCGCGCCCTCACCGCACTCGCGCTGGGCATCCTGCCCAATGTTCCGGGCTTCCTTGTACAGGCCACCGGCGGGGCCGTAAGTGCTCCCGCCTTCTTCAGTGCGCTCTACACGTACGCCTGGTTCGTGAGCCTTGCCGTGTCCGGCCTGGCCTACGTGGTGCTGACCCGCGCCTTTCCTCCGGCTGACCTGACCCAAACCTCTGCATCCTGAACATGAACGTGTCCACTGATCTGGCGATGCCTCCCTGCGACTACCGCCCGCCCGCCTACGATGGCCCAGGCAGGGAGGAAGTGCTGGCACTGAGAAAGCAGTTTGTCCATCCTTCGCTCTTCGCGCTCTATGCCGAACCCATCATGATCGTCGACGGCCACATGCAGTGGCTGTTTGACGAGAAGGGAACGCGCTACCTCGACATGATCGCGGGGATCGTCACCGTAAGCTGCGGACATCGGCACCCGAAGGTGACCGAGGCCATCGTCGAGCAGCTCAAGCACCTGCAGCATGCCACGACCATCTACCTGCATCCCAATCTGCCGATGCTGGCCGAGAAGGTGGCGTCGAAAATGCCGGACGGGCTCGACGTGACGTATTTCGTCAACTCGGGGTCCGAGGCCAATGAGCTGGCCATCAACATGGCGCGCTGCTACACGGGCAACACGGACGTCATCGCACTCAGGAACGCGTACCACGGGATGTCATCCACGTCGATGGGGCTGACCAGTCACCACACCTGGAAGCCCGACATCCCACAGGGTGCCCGGATTCATCACGCGATGAACCCGGACCCGTACCGCAACCCGTTCTCCGGTACACCTGAGGAGGTGGCCGCCAAGAGCGCCGAGGAGTTGAGGGACCTGCTCCGCTATTCAACCCCGGGCCGTGTCGCGGCCTTCATTGCCGAGCCCATTCAGGGCGTCGGCGGGGCCAGTCACGGCGCCAGTTCGTATCTGACCGAGGCCTATGACATCATCCGGGAGCACCACGGCGTCTGCATTTCCGACGAGGTTCAGACCGGGTTTGGACGAACGGGAGATCACTATTGGGGCTTCGAGCACTCGGGTGTGGTCCCTGACATGGTCGTGATGGCCAAGGGGATCGGAAACGGCGTGCCGCTGGCGGCCGTCACCACCACGCGAGAGATCGCGGAGGCCTTTACCGGACGCCTGCACTTCAACACGTACGGGGGCAACCCGGTCAGCATGGCCGCTGGGCTGGCGGTGCTGGACGTGATCGAACAGGAGGGCCTGCAGGAGAACTCGAGGGTTGTCGGCGGCAGGCTGAAGGCCGGTCTCGAGGCGCTGATGGACCGCCACGAAATCATCGGTGACGTGCGCGGGATGGGCCTGATGCTCGGGGTCGAGCTCGTCACGGACCGGGAGACCAAGGAGCCCGCCAAGGCTGCGACCGCTCGCGTGCTGGAGGAATGCCGCGAGAACGGCGTGCTGATCGGCAAGGGCGGACTCTACGGAAACGTCCTCCGGATCAAGCCGCCCATGTGCATCACCGCCGAGGACGCGGACTATGCCGTGGACGTCCTCGATGCCGCATTTGAAGTAGCCGGAAGCTGATCATGTACGACAAAGTCATACGGGGTGGGCGCCTCGTCACGCCCGGGGGCGTTATCGAGGCGGACCTTGCCATTGAAGGAGAGAAGATCGCGGCCATCGGGACCGGACTCGACGGCCGGGACGTCATTGATGCCGATGGGCATTTCGTCATTCCCGGTGTCCTGGATGTCCACGTCCACCTGGCGCTGCCGTTCTGTGGCACCACCTCATCGGACGACTATTACACCGGAACGAGGGCAGGCGCTCGAGGTGGCGTGACCACGCTCATCGATTTCGCCATCCCCTATGAGGGGGACTCGCTGTCCGACGCCGCCGACAACTGGCTGAAGAAGGCCGAAGGCAAGGCGCTGATCGATTATACCTTCCACATCTGCATCACCCGCTGGGATGAGCACAAGGATCAGATCGAAGGCATGGTGGATCGCGGGTTCACCACGTTCAAGGAGTTCATGATCTACGAGTCGGAAGGGTGGCAGTCCGACGATCGGGCCATGTTCGGGACACTCGAGAAGATGCGTGACCTGGGCGCCATGCTCCTGGTGCACGCCGAGTCGTCCCGTGTGCTGGACGAACTCATCGAGCGGCACCACACGCCCGAACTCATGGAGCAGTACGGCGCGCGCCTCCACCGGATGACGCGTCCCAACTACATCGAGTCCGAAGCCATTCAGCGCGCGGTCCAGTGGTGCGAAGTCACCGGCGGCCAGCTGTACATCGTCCACATGTCGACCAAGGAGGGCACCGAGATCATCAAGGATGCTCAGGCTCGTGGCGTTCCGGTAATCGCCGAGACGTGCGCCCAGTATCTGGTCCTCGACGATTCCGTCTTTGACCGCGAGGACGGTCATCTGTATGCCTGCTGCCCGCAGCTGAAGAAACCCGAGGATTCAGCGCGGCTGTGGCAGGGGCTCCGCGACGGCGAGGTGTCGGTGGTGTCTACGGACACCTGCACCTTTACCCGGGAGCAGAAGGCCATGTGGGAAGGGGACTGGACCAAGATCCCAATGGGCATGCCGGGTCTGGAGACCCTGATGCCGGTGGTCTATACACACGGGGTGCTGGAGGGCCGTCTGGACATCGAGACCATGGTCCGCAAGCTCAGCACGGATCCTGCCCGCATCATGGGATTGTACCCCCGGAAGGGCGCTCTTCAGGTGGGTAGCGATGCGGACATCGCCATCATTCATCCGGACCGGAAGCACCGCATCGATCCCGACACGATGGAGACCAACGCGGACTGGAGTCCATTCGAGGGATGGGAAATGGCGGGCTTTGCGCGGACCACGCTTTCCCGGGGAGAAGTGATCGTGGATGACTATGCCGTGGTCGGGGAAGCAGGGCGCGGCCGTTGGCTGTCCCGGGAATACGCGGGGCTCGAGCCCCAAAAATCCAGAGAGGTGGAAGCATGAGTCTACTCGTCGAACAATCCGTGCTGTCGAACTACATAGGCGGAAGGGAGGTAGCCAGCAGCAGCTCGCGCCTCTTGCCGCTGACGGCGCCGAACACGGGTGAGCTGATTACGGATGTCCCGATGTCGCGGGTTTCCGATCTGGACGCCGCCGTGCAGGCTGCAGCAGTGGCCCAGAAGGCCTGGGCCGAGGTCCCGATGAAGGACCGCGTGCAGGTGTTGTACCGGTTCAAAACGCTGATTGAGCGGGACGAAGACCGCCTGTGCGAAGTCGTGACCCTGGAGAACGGCAAGACCATGGGCGAATCCCGGGGCAGCGTGCTCCGCGGCGTGGAGTGCGTGGAGTTTGCCACCAGCCTCCCCCAGATTGCCCCCGGCGCCGTGATGGAGGTCAGCCCGGGGGTGCAGTGTCGCACGCAGCGCGTCCCGATGGGCGTCGTGGCCGGCATCACGCCATTCAACTTCCCATTCATGGTGCCCCTGTGGATGGTCCCCATGGCTCTTGGGCTCTGGAACGCGTTTGTACTGAAGCCCTCGGAGGAGACG
>JABDJZ010000088.1 GCA_013003255.1 Rhodothermales bacterium | reverse complement strand
CGAAAGGTGGGTACTTGCCGCCCCAGGCGTTGTAGCGAAAGTCGACTGCCGCCAGCCCGCCCTCGGCCTCGTGCACCAACACAGCGCTATGATCACGACACCAGGCATCGTTGGTCGGGATCAGGTGTGTCCGGATTGGATAGCGTGTGGGGCCGACCAGGGCACGAACCCGGGTCCGGTGATCCTCCGAGAGAACATTGATATCGACGGGCTCCGAATCGGCGATCACCTGAACCAGTCGGGCATAGGCCTTCTCGGCCGCCTCGAACGCCCCGGGCCAGGTTTCCCGGTTGTGCGGCCAGCTGAGCCAGGTGGACCGATGCGGCTCCCACTCGGCCGGCATGCGGGTCTTACCGCGCGGCCTCACCTCAGTCATCGAGCCAACGGGACGCGAGTTCGCCGTAGGCATCAATCCGCCTGTCTCGAAGGAAGGGCCAACCGTGCCGCTGCTCTGCCATCAGGTCCAGGTCCAGCGATACCACTGCGGTGGATTCCCCGCTCTCAGGGAGTCGCTCCAGAACCGCCCCATCCGGACCCACCGCAAAGCTCTGCCCCCAGAACTGAATGCCTTCATCCGCCGACCCACCGGGCTCAGGCTCGAAACCCGTGCGGTTCACGGATACCACAAAGCAGCCGTTCGCTACAGCATGCGACCGCTGGATGGTCTCCCAGGCCCCGTGCTGCTGCACCCCATGACTATCCTTCTCTTCCGGGTGCCACCCGATTGCCGTCGGATAGAACAGCACCTCGGCGCCGCGAAGGGCCGTCAACCGTGCGGCCTCCGGATACCACTGGTCCCAGCAGATGAGGACGCCTATGCGACCGACTCTGAGATCGAACGTCCGGAAACCCATGTCTCCCGGCGTGAAATAGTACTTCTCGTAATACCTGGGGTCGTCAGGGATGTGCATCTTGCGGTACTTGCCCAGGTACCCGCGAGGCCCATCGATCACGGCGGCCGTGTTGTGATAGAGTCCAGGCGCGCGCTGTTCGAAGAGGCTGAGTACCAGCGCGACGTCCAGCTTCCGAGCCACGGCCTCAAACCGTTCGGTGGTAGGTCCCGGAACGGCCTCCGCCAGCGCGTAGTGGTCCGGGTTTTCCGTCTGGCAGAAGTAGCGACTCGCGAAGAGTTCGGGCAGGCAGATAACATCCGCGCCGTCGCCAGCGAGTTGCTCAATGTGCGCCTCTGCCCGGTCGAGGTTGACCGCCAGGTCGCTCGACATGGCAAACTGGGCGATGCCCACATTCATGCGTCTCATGGCGTCCTCAGATAAGTGCTCTCTTCAAACAGCGCGCTGTATCGGTCCAGGACCTGCACGGCTTCCACGCGCCTCAGCTTCCCGGCCTGCACGTCGCGGCGCAATTGCTTCTCCAGACGCTTGCGGAGGTCCTCCGGGAAATACTGCACCAGAGCCAGAATCTCCCGAATGCGGGCGCCCGGGATTCGCTTCTCAATGTAGAAGCCGTCATCCTCGTCATCGTCTGCGTACACGTGGACCTCGGCCACGCGGCCGAACAGGTTGTGCATGTCTCCCAGGATGTCCTGGTAGGCGCCCATCATGAAGAAGCCCAACCGGTACGGCTCGCCCGGACGGAGGGGGTGCAGATTGAGGTAGCGTTTGTCCTCGTTCGATGTCACGAAGCGGTCTACCTTGCCGTCCGAGTCGCAGGTGAGGTCTACGAGCGTCGCCCTGCGGATCGGCGCCTCATCCAGCCGGCTGAGCGGCATGATGGGGAATCGCTGGCCGATGGCCCAGTGGTCCAGAATGGACTGAAAGACCGAAAAATCGCAGAGGTACTGCTCGACCAGGAGTCTATCCAGCGCATCCAGTTCGGCGGGAATCCACTCCGCAGCGGAATCCCGAACCCGCTGATTGATCTGGCGGCAAGCGGACCAATACAATTGTTCGGCGAGCCCCTTTTGCTCCAGAGAGAGGTATCCGAATCCGAACAGGGACTCCGCCTCCTGCCGCTTGCCCGACACATCGTGATAGGCCTCCAGAAGTTCAGCCGGCCGGAGCGAGACATCGGAGTCGAGCCAACTGATGGTTTCGGCCAGCGCCGTGACCACCGCGTGATCTGCCTCCGTAGCTACATAGCCTTCCGGGGCCTCGTCCTTCCCATACGCGGAGAGCACGTCCACTACCAGAACCGAGTGATGGGCGGTGATGGCTCGGCCGCTCTCGCTCATCAGAATCGGAGGCTCGACGTTCTCCGCGCGGCACATCTCTCCCACCACGGAAACCACCGTATTGGCGTATTCCTGAAGCGTGTAGTTGATGCCCTCTTCGGCGTTGTGGAGATCAGCCTCGTAGTTGACACCCAGTCCGCCTCCGACGTCCAGATACGTGGGGCGTAGTCCACGCTCGGCCAACTGCAGGTAGATGCGGGTAAGCTCCTTGACTCCGTCCCGGAGTGACTGAATTCGAGAGACCTGACTGCCCAGATGAAAATGCAGGAGCACCAGGGCCTCTTCCATCTCGCCTTCGCGAAGGAAGTCGACAATCCGGAGCAGCTCCGGAATCGTCACGCCGAATTTGGATCCATCCCCGCCGGACTCGGACCACTTGCCGGAGCCGTTGGCGATCAATCGGATGCGCACCCCGAACCGGGCCTGCATCCCGCGATCCGACGCCATGCGCTGGAGCCTCTCGAACTCATCGAACTTCTCGACGATGGGAATCACCGTCTTGTCCAGGCGCTGAGCCGTCAGGATGAGGTCGAACATGTCCTCATCCTTGTATCCGTTGCAGATCAGGAACGTCCCCTCCTTCAGATAGGGCAGGGCTGCTATCAATTCCGGTTTCGAACCGCACTCGAGACCCATTCCGTAGGGCTCGCCGGCCTCAAGGACTTCGTCTACCACCTCGTGAAGCTGGTTCACCTTGATCGGGTACACCCCCCGATAGGCCGGCGTGTACTCAAACTCCTCGCGTGCGGCGTCAAACGCCTCGTTGAGTTGGCGAACCCGGCTGGCAATAACGTCCTGAAAGCGGATCACAAGCGGGGTCTGAAGTCCGCCTGCCGTGGCCCGGCGAATCACATCGTCGAGTACCACGCATCGCTGGCCGTCCCGGTCCACGTCCGCGACCACGCGTCCCGTTTCGTCTACGCGGAAGTACCCCTCGCTCCATCCCGGGAGATGGTACAGCCCGGCCGCGTCCGATGCGGTCCAGGCGCTTGCCTGCTGGGTTCTCATT
>JABDJZ010000078.1 GCA_013003255.1 Rhodothermales bacterium | reverse complement strand
GCCCTCGGCCCCTTCGCCCGAGCAGCCCCTTACCCTGAACTGCTTCGGCTTCGACGCACGAAGTCCGCATCGGCAAAGGCGCGTTCGAACTCATCATCATCAACCTCGAACACGCCCGTCCGCCAGGCCCACGCTACGACGCCCGGACGCCATCGTGTTCCACTCAACTGCTTGAGTTGGTCCACCTGATTGCGAATGGTGTGCTCTGACTTGAAGAGCTTCTCAGCGATCTCGCGATTGTTGAATCCCTGCCCCGTCAACTTGAGGACCTGGAGCCTGCGCGGTGTCACCCCCAGTTCCAGGAGCCTCCGGATCGTGGACTCCTTGCGTTCCCCCCGATTGTGGCTGGTCATCTGCCGCGTGACAATCTGCTGAGACACCCGTGAACTGATGTAGACGCCGCCGTCCAACACAGACTTGACCGCCTCTACGATGGTGCTCAGGGATTCGTCCTTCATGATGTAGCCGGCGGCGCCCGACTCGAGGGTTCCCATCACATACTCTGGGTCGGCGTGACCGCTCAAGGGCAGGGCGCGGACGGGCGAATCCCGATTCTTGAGCTCCTGAACCACCTCAAGACCGCTCATCTGGGGCATGTCCATGTCGACCAGGAGCAGGTCTGGATTCAGTTCGAGGACCAGTTCCAGCGCGTCCTTTCCGTTCGTGGCGGTCCCGACGATCTCCAGGGAGGGCTCCCGTTCAATCTTCATGGCCACGCCTTCCATGAAGGCGGGGTGGTCATCGGCCAGAACAATGGAATGCGTGCTCATCTACTCAAGCGGGATGGACAGTGTGAGGACGGTGCCACGGCCAGGCTCCGAATCGATCAGGAGCGTTCCACCTGCACGCTCGGCCCACTCCCGCATGCCCAGAAGACCAAAGTGCCGACCACGGGCGAGGGCGAGCATGGAGGTGTCCCGTTGGAATCCTACGCCATTGTCCGCGATCCGAAGCACCAGGCGTTGTTGTGTCGGTTTCATGCTTACCTGAACTCGATCTGCCTTGGCGTGACGGACCACGTTGGCCAGTGCGCTCTGCAGCACCCGGTATACTGTGACAACGGTAGTCTCGGGCATCGTCCCCACGGATTCCAGCGTGGTTTCGATGACAAGTTCGGGGTGATCCGCCTGGAAGTCCGAACAATAGGATCCAATGGTGCGGTCCAGGGCCAACTGTCCCATCCCTGATGGGCGCAGGTTTGCGCAAATGCGACGGAGGGCCTCAATGGCCGCCTCATTGCGCTTGGTGAGGTCCCTGAAACCATCCTGATCCGGCTCTTCCTCCAGCATCTCGATGCGGTGACCGATGGAGTAGAGCGTCTGGAGCGGACCGTCGTGTATGTGGCGGGAGAGCAACTGTCGCTCGTCTTCACGGCTCTCGGCCAGAGCCGTCTGGATTTCGATGCCTTCACGTCGACGCCGCCGCGTTCTGAGCGAGACCGTTCCGGCCGCCACCACGGCGATGAATCCAAGTACGAAAAGGCGTACCCACCAGGTGTCCACCAGACGCGGGCGGACTATGACAGAGTAGATCAATTCGTGGTACTGACCGGCGCCGGAGAGCGCCGTCACGTGCAGGCGGTAAGGTTCATCCCGCGGCTCCAGGGAACGGTACTCATGGTTGAGGAGCGTCCCGACAGATTCGATGCGGGATGGGTCCACGCCCTGGAGTAGAAGTCCAAGCCGAGTGCGATCTGGATGTGCCAGATCCGGGAAGCTGATGGAGACGTCAACACTGGTGCCGCCACGCGGCAGGACCACCCTGTCCGTTTCGGCGAGGTCTACCTGGCCGAAGGTGATGGTCGGATCCGGTGTTACGGCAGGGACTGCATCTGGACGCACGGCCCACAGCGCGTGCTCCAGGACGACAATCAGGTCGGCTCCGCCCGACATCAGTCCACTCCTGAGGATCGGATCCGAACCGGCGTCCTCCGGCGGGTAGAACGTGGTCCATCGGGAGGAGGCCTCGTCGAGTCGAGACACTGCATCTTCCGAGGCTGCCCAGACCTGTCCGTTGTGGAATGCCGCGGCCACGACTCGCCCAACAGGCAGCCCGTTTCCCGCCGAGTGCGTTCTGGATCGTCCCGATATCGGGTCATACTCCAATAGGCCGCCGTCGGCCGCCGTCCAGATTCGTCCGTCAGGTGTGTGGAGCAGGTCGTTGGCCATCTCGAAATTGGGCATCCTTCCCGCGTCCTGCCAGAAAGGAAGGAGCGTGGCCGTGGAATCACCTGGCGAGAGGTGGTAGACGCCTCCCGAGCTTGCGCCAGCCCATATGTGACCATTTGGCGAGACTGCGCCGGTTACGGAGGATTCCAACGCAATCCCGGCGGTACGGGCCTGCGCTTCGAGACCCGGAAGGGAAATGGAAAGAAGGCCGCTTCCTACGGTGAGGATGGTAACACCAACCGACTCTGGGAGAACCTCTACGACAGCCAACTGGCCCACGCTCGCGATGAACTTCCACTGCCGGGAGTAGCGGGCCCAAACGCCGTCTCGCGCGGTGCCGAAAATGCCCTGACGGCCTTGACCAAAGACAGCCGTAATCTCAGCAGGGCGACTTCCCTGACTGGGAGGAAGGTCGCCGATTTCCAGCGTCTCGAGCGTTTCCAGGGACCGCCGTTGAATGCCCGCCCGTGTGCCAATCCAAAGGGCGTCATCGGACGCGCTGGCTGCTGTGATTTCCGGCTCGAAAGTCAGAACCCTGGCAGTGGCCTCCCTGGGCGTGAATGAGCATACCCCACCGTCCGTGGTGGCCCACACCATCCCAAATGAGTCCATCTCAAGTCCGGCCACCAGTTCGTGACAGAGTCCGTCCTGACTGTCATCGGGAGCCGTGTTTTCAAGGCGTCCGGAGGAACGGTCGAAAACCGACAATCCGCGGTAGGTCCCAACGAAGACCAGATCCCCGGAGGTCAGTACGGCGTTGGCACGGGTTTCTGGTAGTCTCAGGCCGTTTGTGGCGATTTGGGAGAGTCGTTCCGTCTGCTGCGTTGCCGGATCGTGACGAATGACGCCGGCCCCCGAGGTAGCTATCCAAACGGCGCCATCGTCATCGAATGCCAGGTCTCGGATGCGCGGATTCGGAAGCGCCACGCTGTCCAGCGGTGCCACTCCCGACGCGGAAAGAGTGCTGGTGAACAGGCCGCCTTCCCACGTGCCAAACCAGAGCAGCCCTGCTTTGCCTCTGGCGACCACCTCGGTTCCGGCCAGCCTCTCGGCGTCACGCTCTGAGGCGGTGACCGTGGGACACAGCGCTCCATCCGTGTAATTCCAAAGCCCTTCGCTAGCCGCAACCAGTACACTCCTCGTATCAAGGCGAAGGAGGCTTTTAATGAATGCTGGCGCCTCGTGTCCTACGGCGCAAGCTTCACCCGGCGTGACGGGCAGGATGCGGCCTGTTTCCACATCGAGGAGTGCCAGGCCACCGCCGTGTGTCCCCAGAAGCAGTTGCTCGCCCACTTCGCTGATGGCCACTACCCGGTCTCTGGGAAGGTCACTGGATTCGGCTCGAAAACCCGGGGGGACGAATCGTTGGCCGCTCCAGGACTGAAGACCGGCCGATGTACCGATCCAGAGCACGCCGGAGGCATCGCGATAGGTTGACCAGACCTCGTTGCTGCCCAGTCCGATGGATTGATCCACCCGGTTGAATGTCAGCGGAGAGTGCCTGTTTTGCGCTCCCGCTTCGGGCCCCGAGAGGAGGGCAACCGCGGTGCTCAGGAGCAGGAAAACCCTGAAGCGAGGCCGCGAAAAGATAAAAGGAGAGCGTCTCCTCAAGAGTCCGGAGTCAAGTGACGGGGCAAAGAACGGTCATTTCTGCCTACCCACAATAGTGCGAGAGAACTATTCGACCCCCCTTATGGACTACCAACTTTAGTGTCAAATGGACTGAACAAAGGTCAGAAATGCTCTTGACGGTCCGGCACAAACCCCTTAGCCCCCCAGATCCATGGCCGATCTCCCCAGATTCCGCTCGCTGATCCTGCCGCTGCTCTTTGCGGTCACCGTACTTCCTGCATGCGATTCCAACCCCGTTGGGCCGCTGGATTCCTCTGAACGCCTGGCCGAGTTCGAATTGGCAACAGTGCAGTATCAGGCCGCCCCTGCAGCCGCGTTGCAGATTGACCGAAGCGATGCCATCATGGCCTCCGGCCGCGACACGGTGACCGGAAAGTGACCTTGACGGCGTAAGCGCCAACCTCTGGGCAAGTCTCCGGCTGTCCTATAAGACCTCCGGGGACAGGCTTTCTCAACCCAGGGGCTCCCGAGAGGGGGCCTCTGGTTCGTTGCGCAGATACACGGTCCGGCGTGGGAATGGGAATTCGATGCCGCGCTCGTCGAACCGCTTCTTGATCAGGTGCAGAAGGGCTCTCTCAGCTGCCCACTGCTCTCCCGGGCTCACGCGTGCGACAACCCGCAGCTTGATGGTTGATTCCGTCATCCGCACGATTGACTGCACCTCCGGGGTCTCGTCCAGGAGGATTTCCCGATGGGCATCAGCCCACTCGGCCGCTACGTCTGTGAGCGCGCGCGTCAGTTGATCTATGTCCTGTTCGTAGGAGACATCGATTTCCGTGGCTATCCGGACGAACTCAATGCTCAGATTGCCGAAGACGCGCAGTTCGCCGGCAGGGATCATCACCAGTTCGCCGTCCAGCTTTCGCATCTTGATCAGCCGGATGCCGATGTCCTCG
>JABDJZ010000059.1 GCA_013003255.1 Rhodothermales bacterium | reverse complement strand
GGTGTACACATTCAAGATTGCCGGCCAGCGCGCCTATTTTGAGGCGGAGGCAGATGGAGCAGGTTATGAGCTACATGTCTCCGACGGGACGGCGGCGGGCACCCGGGTGATAGATCTCGACCCGGGGCCCGGCAGCAGCTTCCCCACTGATTTCCACGAGTTGGGCGACGGGGTGGCCTTCCTCGCCAGGACGGCGGCAACGGGCTCAGAACTGTGGTTCTCGGATGGCACCCCAACCGGGACTGTCTTGCTGGCGGACGCCCTCCCGGGCTCACTCTCCGGACGGGCGCAGGTGCTTGGAGTCAGGGACGGCTTGCTTTACTACTGTGCCGAGGACTACGAACACGGCATGGAGATGTGGGTCACGGACGGGACGCCGGCTGGGACGCGTCTCTTATACGATCTCGTACCCGGGCCCCTGTCTGCTGCCCCGGAGCACGGGGTAATGCTTGGTGACCGGCTGTTTGTGGGGGCCTGGCAGCCCGAGACCGGAAATGCGCTGCATTCGATCAATCTGGAGACGGGCGACCTCCGCGTGGAGGCGGACCTGCATCTGACCGGAACAGCTTCATCCGGTCCTCGAGACTTTGTGGGCGACGGGCACCTGGCAGGTTTTCTGGCGATCGATGGCGAGACTGGCTCGCGCGCCTGGCTGTCTGATGGGACTGCGCAAGGCACGTACCCCATCCCGGGCTCCTCACCCCGCCTCGGGAGGAATTGGGACCTGTCGCTGTCGGGTGGGATGGCCCATTGGCGGTCCAACAAGGGAGTATGGAGTCACAACGTAGGCACCGGCGTCACCGTGGGGATTGAGTTGGACCGCGTAGATGAGATCATTGCAACGGCGGATGTCATCGCTGCCCAGTCCGGCAGCATGGTGGAAGTGCTGGATCCGCAGACGCTGTCGCGTCTCGCGACATTTGAAGGTGACCGCGTGGCGGTTGGGAACGAGGGATTGGTCTTCGCCATCCAGAATGATCGAGTGGTTACCTGGAGTCTGGGCGAAGGCATGGGAGACGGTGGACAGCTTCCGCCGGACCAGCATGTGGGACGGGATGGACTTGCCCACGGGTCCTCCTACTACTTCATGACCACCGACTCGACCAGCACGCATTGGCTCTGGCAAAGCGACGGGCACGACGTCGTCCGCGTTGGTTCAGCGCCCATCAGCTGTTGCATTCTTCGCCCCATTCCTGTTCCCGGCGGGATACTCCTGGCACAGGGTAGTCGAATGCTGCTGGTCAGGGGAGCCAGTGCCGAGGTTGTAGCTGATGCCGTTCGGTACTCCGACAGCTATGTGACCGAGTCCGCAAGAACCTGGTTTACGGCCAGATCCAACAGCGGTGAGGCATCACTCTGGTCAAGCACCGGCACCAAGGAGGGGACGCGGGAGATACACCGCCTCCCCGGCGATGGCTACGCGGCCGCCGCACTGGGGATGTGGCAGGGCCACGTGGTCCTGGCTCTCGAAGTGGGTGAGTTGTCCCAGCAGTTCTATCTGGCCGATGAATCCCGTCTCTGGGCGGTGGGAAGGCCCTTTAGAGCCCACGACACGGACGATGCCGTAGTTGTAGGTAGCAAGGTGCTGTTCCCTGGGCAAGACTCCGAGGCAGGACGGGAGGTTTGGTCGATAGATCTTGCGGAGGCCGTAGGCAGAGCAGACGAGCCCGAGGCCCCGGTTTTCTCAATGGACATCTGGCCCAATCCGGCGAAAGACTGGATCACAGTTGACACGCCGCCAGCTGTGACTCTGGAGGTCTTCGACATGCTCGGACGTCAGGTCGGCCGCTGGGAAAGCCCCGCGGGCCGAGAACCGCTTCGCATTCCCGTCTCCGGATGGCCTACCGGGACCTATGCCCTGCGCATCAAGTCCGGGTCTCTCGCCGGGGTCCGAATGGTCTCGATCCTGCGCTAGTCGGTCTCCCCGCCAGCCTCCGTCGGCTTCAGATACCGGTCGTACCACTCCAGATACCGCTCGTAGCGGTCCTTCTGGTAGGACGGCACCCGAAGTCCGTGTCCCTGTCGCGGATAGACCACCAGTTGGGTGGGCACTCCGAGTCGCTTCAGGGCCTGATACAGCTGCTCCGAGTTCAGGATCGGTACGTTCCAGTCATCCTGGCCACCCATCAGCAGTGTGGGTGTTGTGACGTTTTCCACGTAGTTGAAGGGCGAGATGCGCTCCCAGTTCTGAGCCGTTTCGCCCCACGGAAGGCCGAGTTCGGCCACCCACTGGCGCTGGTAGTGGTCGTGTCCATAGTTGGACCGGTACAGAACCTCAGAGGCTCCGGAGATGGCGGCCTTGAACCGGTCAGTCTTGACGATGACGTGGTCGGTCAGGATGCCGCCGTAGGACCATCCGCCGACGCCGAGCCGGTCCTCGTCAGCCCAGCCACGGTCAATCACATGATCGACGCCCGCCATCACATCCTCGTAGTCAGGACCACCCCAGTCCGCCCAGAGGGCCTGGCTGAATTCCTGGCCGTAGCCGGAAGAGCCGCGCGGGTTGGTCTGGACTACCAGGTAGCCGTGGGCGGCGAACAACTGGGCCTCGAAACTGAAGCGATGGGCGTACTGGCTCACCGGCCCACCGTGGATGCGCAGGAGGGTCGGGTAGCGTT
>JABDJZ010000049.1 GCA_013003255.1 Rhodothermales bacterium | reverse complement strand
GGAGGACCCCTACTTCTTCTTCGACTTCGCCTTCCCGGGCGAAAGATCCGCCAGCACGGCAAGCACCATAACCACAATCTGAAGCGTCCCCCAGTCCCCGCCATAGTGATTGGCTACCACCGTGTACCACAGCAGCGAGAACGGCGCAAACACAAAACCGGCCAGGGGCCACAGGAATCCGTCGAACGCCATGTGCAGCCAACTGGTGAAGAACCAGAGGTACGCAATCATCAGGCGAGGGAACACCAGGGCGGCTGCGACTATCAGACAGGGCATCGTTCAGGCGGCTTGTTCCGTTTAAACTACGGGGCTCAAGCCCGCCTGTTACAGCCCGCCACATCTTGATCACGCCGGCCGCCGGCTTCCAGGCGACACCCTCGATCCCATGCGCGTCTCAAAACTTCTCCTGCTCTCGGCCATCGTTCTCCTGGCCGCATGCGATTCCGGAATCAGTGACGAGCCGGATACGATCGTGGCGACCACGATCCTGACCAGTTCCTCCCTCGCGCCTCAGGAGGCAGCTCCCAAGCTCAGCGCAACGCAGACGGACATCGAGGTGACGCCCAACAACGTCACGGGCGAGGCGCTCTCTGTGCTCTTTCCCATCGACCCAGCCCCGGATGATGGAATTGTGGTTTTTGGGGACGGTCGCCCGGACATCGCCCCTACCACAGCCACGCTGTTTCCATTCGACTTCGCCCAGGAAGTGCCGATAGCCGCGAATATCCAGATCAAGCCCACCTTGCAGGACGGGACCACGAGCCGCGTGAATGTGCTCCTCGGCTATGCCGACTTCAGTTACAATCAGCTGAATGGCGTCGGCCGGACGGTGCGCGTCGCCCTGGCCGATGTCGACGGGATGGTACGCGGCGACAAGCTCCTGGACATGGGGGGAGCGCAATTCCAGTGGTTTGACCTGGATACAGGCGCCTACACGGCTACGCGTCCGGCAAACCCAGCCACCATCCCGGACATCCGCGATTTCTCCGATCCGGTGCGGCCCAATCTCGAGTTCTTCCCGCTTGTGGCCAATATGACCTCAACCGAGACTATCGTCGCGGCGGAGTTCATCAACGCCAGCGCCATCGACTCGGAGATCGACTTCAACATGCTGGGGGCCATCACGCTGCTGGGGCACAACACGTCTGATCTCTCCGAGGAAGACCTGATTCAGGCTTTCACGTTGACGCAGATCGTCAACGGCCTGGGTGGAGCGACGGGCCTAGAGGCCGAAGCCAGCATCACGGCTGTGCCCTGACCTGGACGCGGCGGGTCGGCGTCTGTCCAGCCCCCCAGCGGCCACTCAGTGTTGAGAGGCCTTCCAGCGCGCAACAACGCTCCGCTGATGCTCTGGCGGGGCTCCCCGCACCACGCTCTTGAGAGCTTCGAGGCTGAAGTGCTCCGCATGCGTTTCTACGAAGCCGTCGACCAGCGCAGGCTCTGACTCCCGCAGTCCTCGAAGCACCCAGCCGACGCCGGTCTTGGCAAACCGCTCACGGCGAATGATGAGATCACCGCACGCAGTGACGAGCGCCTCGGGGAACTGATCGAACAACCCGCGACCCCGGGCCGATGCATTGGCAAAGGTCACGACCGATGCTCGCGCGCGCCACAGGTTTGCCTCTGAAGACCAGGACAGGATCTGCCGTGCACAGGCCTCGCCATCCCGCTCTACCAGCGCCCACAGCGCCTTCACACAGAACCAGTCGACCACATTCCAGTCGGCCAGGTGGGCCTCTTCGAAGTAGCCGCCGGCGGCCGCCAGCGCTTTCGAAAACGGAATCCTGTCCGCCGGCACGAGGTGCTCCTCCAGTAGCAGCGCCGCGGCCAGTTTGTCCTCCGTCATCGGCTGCTCCACCATGCGAGCCAGTAGGCGAAGCAGGATCTGATCCTGATGTGCCAGGAGCCCGTAGTCGCGCACCCACGAATCGACTGCCTTGCGGACGTCATCCATCGGGACGCCGCGGAAAGCCGCCTCGCCCTTGAGGTACTGCTCCCACCACCGCCGCTTCGCCGGCTGAGCCTTCGCGTCCAGGCGTCGCTGGAGGTCGGAGACGAGTTCAATCATCGGGCACGAACAGGGGAGGCGGTCAGGCTTGGAGGCCGCGGTGGTCAGGCTTGGCGGCGGCCCTGGGCAGGGCTCACGAAGGTAGGCGCGTGTGCACCCCGGCGCCAGCCCGCACGACCTCTCCTTCGTACCTTCCAGCGTTCACGATCATCGAGATCCAGCCGTCTGAATGGCCACCTACTCGCTGCGCTGCCTGGCGACAAACGCCCGCCTCAGGGACAACTACACCAACCGGTACCATCATCGCGGCCTGCTGCGCGCTGAGTATGATGCCCCCAGCCCACGCACTGATGTGGAAAGCGGCATCTGGAAGTGGGGAAACTGGCTCCCGGCCTCTGGACCATCTGACCTCACGGCGGGGACCGTGGCCTATCGAAGCGAGGGCCTCGCGGAAGCCTTGGGCGTGGATGATCTCTGGATCACCTTCCACGGATACTGGCCGGAGCGTGGCGGCGCTTGTCCGACCACGACGTTCAAGGACCTTGAGGCCGTTCCCACGCTGAAGCGCCTGGAGGACCACGACATCCCGGGTCTGATTTGTGCCTCTGCCGGAAATACGGCGCGGGCGTTTGCCCACTTTGGCGGGTTGGCCGACTACCCGATCCTCCTGGTGGTCGCCGAGAAACACCTGCCGAGGGTGTGGGTGCCGAAAGGGCACCCGACCCGGAGCATTCGGCTGATCGGCGTCGAGGGCGGCGAGTACAATGATGCCATCGATGTGACGGGCGCCATTCTGGAGGAAGGCGGGTGGCGTCGCGAGGGGGGCGTGCACAACGTGGCACGCCGTGACGGCATCGCAACCATGATGCTGG
>JABDJZ010000621.1 GCA_013003255.1 Rhodothermales bacterium | reverse complement strand
GTGCAGCGTAGATGGCATCGCGTTGCTCCCTATTGATGTCGAGGAGCTGCTGACGCATGGTGCGGTCCTGGATCCTGGCCGTCTGCGAGGCGCGTCGCGTGGAACTGTACGACAGGAAGTAGTCGAGTTCACCATCGACAAACTTCTGGACGAAACCCGGCTGCTCGAAGTCGAACGTGCCGAAATTGAACGTCACATCCAGGCCCTGCCTCCGGTCGAACACGCGGATGGCCGTATGGCCGTAGCGGTTGTAAACCAGGTCACCGGGAAGCGTGGTCACCACGTAAATCCGGCCCTGAGCGGTGAGACTGTCAGGAAGCTGCCGGGCCAGGACCGCTGGAACGGCGGCCAGCAGCAGGAGCAGAACTGTGCTTACGCGCATCATTCGAAGATCTTCAACCAAGCATGAATCGGAACGGCCTATACTCGCACTAAGCCCGCAGGGACGCATCGAAATTCCCGCAAAAGCCGGATGGGGAGAAAAGAAAATGCCCGGACGATACTCGCGCGCCTCTCGGCGGTGATTTCGCAACCGGTAACCGAATTGGTGCACCGCAATCCGTACGAATTGCTGGTGGCCGTCATTCTGTCGGCACAGTGTACGGACGAACGGGTGAATCAGGTCACCCCGGAGCTCTTCGATGCGTATCCGGACGTGGCCAGCCTTGCCGAGGCGACATCTGACGAGATCCGGCCCTTCATCGCCTCGATCACGTTCCCCAACAACAAGGCCCGGCATCTTGAGGGCATGGCCCGTCGGGTCATGGGCGAATACGGAGGATCGATTCCGCGGGACATCAAAGGTCTTCAGACGCTTCCGGGCGTGGGGCGCAAGACCGCCCAGGTAGTTGCGGGGGCGGCGTTTGGAGTGGCCTCCATGCCCGTGGATACGCATGTTTTCAGGGTGGCCCACCGGCTTGGACTGGCGAGGGCCGGGTCGGACACGCCGGATACCGTTGAGCAGGATCTGCGCCGGCTCATTCCTGAAGAAGACCTGTCCGTGGCCCACCACCTGTTCATCCTGCACGGTAGGTACACGTGTACGGCCCGCAGCCCCACGTGCGGGGCGTGCTCCCTGGCCGACCTGTGTCCCCAGTGGGACCGCGTGAAGCGGCTGCCCGACCCCATTCGGGGGCTTTCCAAGAAGAAGGGGCGATTCTGGTGCGGCACCCGGAAGCATTACGTGGATCATACCGTTCCTCGCGTGGACCGCACCGGGGTCAGGCAGGAAAGCTGCCCACGCTGTGGCTCCCTGAATCTATTTGACACCAACACCGGGCGTACGGTGCGACGTGTCCCCGATGTGCGCATCGGCGACATGCAGTACGGGCGCCCCGATGACCGACACAATGCGTCCTGACCAGCGGCACATCCTCATTATTCTCGACGGCTATGGCATTGCCCGTGATCCGTCTGTGAGCGCCATTGACGCCGCCCGCAAGCCGTTCCTGGACCACCTCTTCGAAACCTGGCCGCGCGGAACCCTGGATGCATCCGGACTTGAAGTCGGTTTGCCGGAGGGGCAGATGGGCAACTCGGAAGTCGGCCACATGAATCTGGGCGCGGGGCGGGTGGTCTATCAGGACATCACCCGGATTGACAAGGCCATCGCTGAAGGGGACTTCTACGACAACGACGTGTTGGCGAAAGCCATGGACCGGGTTCAGGGAACGACGCAGCGGCTGCATCTGCTCGGCCTGTTCTCGGACGGGGGCGTGCATTCAAGTCTCGAGCACCTGATTGCCCTGCTGCAGATGGCCGCCGACAGAGGGCTGACGCAGGATCAGGTCTGGGTTCATGCTTTCACCGACGGTCGTGATACGGATCCGGAGGGCGGAGCGGGCTACGTGCGTACGTTCGAGGAGGCGGCCGCTCGAATCGGCGTCGGCCGAATCGCCACGGTGATTGGTCGCTATTACGCGATGGACCGGGACAACCGGTGGCCGCGGATCCAATTGGCCTTCGACTTGCTCTTGGACGGCAAGGGTTCGGCGGCGGCTTCAGCAGAAGAGGCTCTCAAGGCCAGCTATGCCGCCGGTACGACGGATGAGTTCGTGGACCCGGTCT
>JABDJZ010000220.1 GCA_013003255.1 Rhodothermales bacterium | reverse complement strand
CCGAAGGTCGGGCCCGTCCCCCTGAAATGGACATCCCTGATCGATGTCTGGGAACCCGGCCGCCGCTTCGTGGACTCCCAGCTGCAGGGCCCCTACTCGAGTTGGTGGCACGAACACCGGTTCGTGCCTGACGGCGACGGTACGCTGATGACCGATACCGTCTACTACGCCGCCCCGGCGGGGCCTCTCGGAGGGGTGGCCAATGCCCTTTTTGTCGGGGACGAACTACGAAAGGTATTCGGGTATCGGTCGGCCGTTGTTCGTGCGCGCTTCGGAGCAGACGCCCGCTAGCGCCGGTATTGTGAGGCTTCGGAGCGCCCCCAGGCCTCCGAGAGCGGGGTCAGAGGTTGCCTGAAGCAGGGCAGATCCCGGGTCCGCCGGGAACGGGCGGAATGGCTGGTCGTGCCAAACGGGCCACTTGATCCATTGCCGCAATGCTCCGGGCCCTTGCCCTGCTTGGTTGCCTACTGCTGGTGGAGCCCGCCTTCGCCCAGTCAGGTGGTGGCGCGCGCATATCCGGACAGGTGACCCACGCCGAAACCGGTGAGCCGATCGGGGGCGTGCACGTCTTCATTTCAGGCTCGACGGCCGGCACGATCAGCGGGCCCGATGGACTCTTCGAGCTGAACGCCATTCCTCTGGGTGCCAATCGGATCGTGGTCTCCAGCGTCGGGTATCGCCGGCAGGGTCACGATGTGGTGGTGCGAAGGCCGATCGGCTTCTCGATGGACTTCGCACTCGAGCCGGAGGTGGTGCCGCTTGAGGAGATTACGGTCACCGGAGAACTGGATCCCCGCTGGCCCGAACAGCTCGAGGCGTTCCAACGCGAGTTTCTGGGGTTCACCGCCCGAGCCGCAGAGAGCCGGATCGCGAATCCGGAGATCCTGGACTTTGCCGAAGTCAATGGTGTCCTGCGGGCACGTGCCGAAGGACCTCTCGTGGTTGAGAACCGCGCCCTCGGCTACCGGATTCTCTACTTCCTGCAGGCTTTCGAAAGCCGTGGCCGTGAAACCCGTCAGGAAGGTGAGGCCCTGTTCTCGGAACTGGATCCGAAGACCCCCGAGCAATTGGAGGAATGGGCACAGGCGCGCCGCGAGGCCTACCTCGGCTCCTCGCGCCACCTCTTCCGCCAGCTGTTTCGGGAGCAGACCAAGGAGGCAGGGTTCTTCCTGTATTCCTCGGATGAGCCCCGCCCACCGCGAGAAGCAGCGCCCTATCGGCAGAACCAGGCAGCGCCCATTCAGCGCCCGCAATTCGCCATGCGGCCTGCTGACCTGGTATCGGAGGGGCCCAGCCCCAGAGAGCGTCTGGTCTCCTTCCCCAAGTACGTCGAGGTGGTCTACACCAAGGAGGATGAGTCAGCGACCTATCGTAGGTGGCAAGGCCTCCCGGAGCCGCTCCGGCCGGACTACCAGCGATCCTGGGTCCGGCTCACACGAGAGTCCGTGCTGGTGGACACCGACGGCAGCATCCTGGATGCCTACGGCGTGGTGTTCTACGGACACATGGCATACGAGCGGCTTGCGGACCTCGTCCCGCGTGAGTACGCCCCTGCGGTAACGGATTCATAAGCGAATCTTCAGTGCTCCTTCACCGGTGGAGTTTTCCACAACGGTAGAATCCGGTGCTTGAGTCGTTTACCCTTTCTCGTTACCCATAAACCTCCTCTAAAGACCCCATGATTCAGAGGTACTTCCGGGTGCTGGCCGCCTTCTGCATGCTGGCACTTTTCACTACCACCCTCTCTTGGGCGCAGTCACAGGTCTCCGGGACCGTGACCGACTTTGAGACGGGCGATCCCCTCCCCGGCGCGAACGTTCGCATCGAGGGAACCACCCAGGGTGCTGCCACCGATGCTGACGGCCGTTACGTCATCACCGGCGTGGCCAATGGCACCTACAACCTCGTGGCCACTTTCGTAGGCTACGAAGACGCTTCCAAGGTGCTCGTCGTCCGCGGCGGCAACCAGACCGTCAACTTCGATCTGGTGTTCGCCAACGCGGCACTGGATGCACTCGAGGTCTTTGCTTCCCGCGCCATCGATCGTGAAACGCCGGTTGCGGCCACAACCGTTGACAAGGTTCAGATCCAGCAGGAGCTCGGTTCCCGGGACATTCCGCTGGTCCTCGACACTGCGCCATCCGTCTACGCTACCGCCACCGGCGGTGGTGCCGGTGATGCCCGCATCAACGTCCGTGGATTCAACCAGCGCAACGTGGCTGTGATGATCAACGGCGTGCCGGTCAACGACATGGAGAACGGCTGGGTCTACTGGTCCAACTGGGACGGCGTCGGCGATGCCGCATCGTCCATTCAGCTCCAGCGCGGCCTCAGCGCCGTGAACCTGGCCACCCCGTCCATCGGCGGTACGCTCAACATCGTTACCGACCCTGCAGCCATGCGCCGCGGCGGCATGCTGAAGCAGGAAGTTGGCCGCGGTGGGTTCTTCAAGACCACGCTGATGGGCTCTACCGGCCTTGTCGACGGCAAGTACGGTGTCACCGTCGCCGGTGTCCGCAAGTTCGGAGAAGGGTTCATTGATGGTACGTTCACCGACTCCTGGGCCTACTACGGAGCCGCCACGTACAACATCAGCGCGAAGAACCGCCTGGACTTCTTTGCCTTCGGCGCTCCGCAGCGTCACGGTCAGAACCTGTACCGGCAGAACATCGCCTCCTACGACCAGGACTTCGCGGCCAGCCTGCCGTCCTATGACCAGGCGGCCTTCAGCAAGTACAATGAGGCTGGCCGGTACTTCAACCAGAACTGGGCCCCGGTCACCGGCTACGACGCCGAGCAGGCCGTCGGCGGCAACATGGTCAGCCGCAACGACAACGGCAAGATCTGGGAGCGCGAGAACTTCTACCACAAGCCCCAGGCCAACCTCAACTGGTACAACCAGGTGAGTGACCGCATGCTCTGGAGCACCGTGGCCTACTACTCCGGTGGTAAGGGCGGTGGTACCGGTACGCTCGGATCCAGCGTGGTTCGCGAAGGCTTCGGCGGCGCATCGCCCTGGTTTGCCAACGCTCCGTACACCATCGACTGGAACGCGGTGATTGACCGCAACCAGTCCAACGATGACGGTTCCCGCACCATCCTCCGCAACAGCCGGAATAACCAGACCACCTGGGGTGCCATCACCAAGCTGAAGTATGACGTCTCCGAGCCCTTGACGGTGGAATTCGGACTCGACTGGCGGACCGCCACCATTGAGCACTACCGGGAGGTACGTGACCTGCTGGGCGGTGACTACTACCGCTGTAACAGCGGCAACCGGTGTGGCTCCTCCGAATTCTGGACGGGCGATGATGAGATCCGTGGCCTCGGCGACAAGATCGACTACAACTTCGACAACACCGTCGACTGGTTCGGTGGCTTTGCCCAGGGTGAGTATCGTCAGGACGGCGTGTCCGCGTACGGAATGGTCGGTCTCTCCAACATCAAGTACGGCTACACGAACAACTTCGTGGCTGGCGATGATGGCAACCCCCTGACCTCTGAGAGTGACAACATCCTCGGCGTTCAGATCAAGGGTGGCGGTTTGGCCGCGGTCAACGACAACGTGGACATCTACGCCAACCTGGGCTACGTGTCCAAGGTGCCGATCTTCGACGGTGTCATCGATGACCGTGCAGGCGTTACCAACACCGACCCCAAGAACGAGAAGTTCTACTCGGTAGAGTTTGGGGCGTACTGGAACCCGGATCCGATTCTCAGCGCCAAGCTGAACATCTACTCCACCAAGTGGGAGGACCGCACGTTCACGCGTGGCGTCCAGTTGCAGGATGGATCCGAGGGACTCATCAACCTCACCGGTCTTGATGCCCTCCATCAGGGTATCGAGGTTGAGATGGCCTACCAGCCGTTCACCATGGCCCGCCTTGATGTCGGTGCTTCCTTCGGTGACTGGCGCTACACCAACGACGTCTCGGGCACGTACCGCCCCGACGCCCGCGTGGATGACGTGGCCAGCTTTGACTTCTTCATTGACAACCTCCGGGTTGGCGATGCACCGCAGACTCAAATGGCCTTCGGTGTGACCCTCTTCCCGGTTGACGGACTCGATGTCCAGGCCGTGGTCAAGCACTACGCAAACCACTTCTCCGACTTCGACCCGTTCTCCCGTCAGAACCCGATCGATCGCGCACAGAGCTGGGAGGCACCCAACTACCAGTTGGTGGACTTCCACATCAACTATGACCTGCCCAAGTCGGGTCTTCCGGTTGACATCCAGCTGTTCGCCCACGTCTTCAACGCCCTGGACGAGATCTACGTGCAGGATGCGCTGGACAACTCCCGCTTCAATAGCTGGGATGGCGATCACGATGCCGATGACGCCGAGGTCTACCTGGGCCTGCCGCGCTCCTTCAACTTTGGAACGCGCGTGACCTTCTAGGCTCAGCCCAATCGCCTGAGGGAGCGCGCCTCCCTCTTGCCACAGGCCCTCCATTCGGATTTCGGATGGAGGGCCTGTTCGTTGGGGGTCGTTGTCCTGTTGGCCGTGTATTATCCCGCGTGCGTACGATTCGCTCCATATGGGCCTGGTTTGCCATCTGCACCCTCATCGTGATCTGGGTGCCGATCATGGAGGTGGTGAACCTGCTGGACAGGGATCCCGCCAAGTACCGAACCGGGCGATGGTTCAGGCGGCTGGGAAGCGTCATGACCCGGGTCAACCCGGTATGGCGGGTGCGGGTGTCCGGCTACCGTCCCTCTGACCCTCGACTGCCCTACATGGTGGTGGGAAACCACCAGTCCGCAGCGGATATCCCGGTGTTCAGTCGCCTGCCCTGGGACATGAAGTGGATCGGCAAGCAGTCCCTCTTCAAGCTTCCGCTGCTCGGACGCATGATGCACCTCTCGCGCGACATCCCCGTGGACCGGTCCAGTCGCATGAGCCGAGCCCGGGTGCTGGGTGAGGCTTCCAAGCGCCTGAAGCTTCGTTCCTCGGTCATGATCATGCCCGAAGGCACGCGGACGCCGGACGGATCGGTGGGTGCCTTCAATGAGGGCGCGTTCCGGCTGGCCATCAAACTGGGCGTCCCGATTCTCCCGGTAGCCGTAGAGGGCACCTTTGATGCCCTCCCAAAGGATGACTGGCGCTTCGGCGACCGCCAGGAGATCAAGCTGCACGTGTTTGAGCCCATTCCTGTCGAAGGCCTGGGCGCGGCCGATGCCCACGCGCTTCAGGAGCGCGTTCGCCGGATGATCATTGCGCGGGTAGCCGAATGGCGGGGCGTCGACCCGGCTGAAGTTGACGGAGCCCCACCCGTCGTGGAAGAGGCCTAGGTCCTTCGTCCGAAATGTGAACAATCGAAGGGTACGTAGGAGTCATTCCAATTAACGACAACATTGTCGTAATATAGGTCCCCACTCAACTGCATCCTGCCATGACCGAGACTCAGATTCTGGAAGCCAGGGTTGGTAACCTGGTCACTGAGGACCTTCGAAGGGCCCGCGTGTTCAAGAACTACGGGATTGATTTCTGCTGCGGCGGTGGTATCACCGTCAAGGAGGCATGCCGGCGAAAAGGCGTGCCAGAGGGCGAACTGATCAGCGCCATCAACGACCTCGACCAGAGTCCGGCCGGTGCCACTCCCACCGTTGACGGATGGACCGCGACGTTCCTGATGGACTACATCGTGAACGTGCATCACGGGTTCGTCAGGAAGCAGATTCCGGCCATCCGGGCCTTCAGCGAGAAGGTGGCCAAGGTGCACGGACATGCGCAGCCCGAGCTGGATGTTGTGCGGGATCGATTCGCCGTCATGGCTACCGAGATGGAAGCCCACATGGCATTTGAGGAAAACGAGCTTTTCCCGGCCATCCGCGAGGCCCAGTCAGACCGTGATGCAGGTCTCCAGGCAGAACAGATGCTTGGAACCGCCGAGGACGAACATGACGCGGTGGCCGCCATCATGGCTGAACTACGGCGCGTAACCAACGACTTCACACCCCCGGATTGGGCCTGCACCACCTACAAGGCCCTCTACGCACACCTCGCCGAGTTCGAGCAGGACTTGCACATACACGTGCACCTGGAGAACAACGTGCTCTTTCAGAAGGCCAGGACCTAGCGAACCAGCTTCAGCGCGGCGGGATCGTCTCCGTCGATGAGCGTAGCCTCCGTCCAGACCTGCTCGTCGAACAGGGGTCCCTCTGCCCCGGCGGGAATCGCCAGGCTGTATGCAGCACCGTCGAAGGTGCCGCGGTACCCGATCTGATTCCAGGCGCAGCCGGTCAGGACGAAGCGCGCATCGGTCTCAACAAGGGTCCCGGAAACCGAAAACTGTTCCGTTCCGGACTCCTCAATGGTCTGGGCTGTCCGGGGCGTATGGCGCCTCGTGGACCAGGAACAGGATCCTGATCCGGAAATCCGACCGTTGTCCTCGGACAGGTTCAGCGTTCCCGAAATGGACGCCTGGATGTCCTCGGTAATGCCGCCGGACGCATCCACCACCAGGTTCAAACGGAAAGCCACCGGGTCGATGGTCCAGGGCCCGAAGGCTCCGGTCGGTTCGGGAGTCTCCTCAACCTCGGTTGGCGAACTCCCGCAACCGGCCACCAGCAGGAATGCCGCAAACAGGATCAGTGTGGGGATAGAATCGCGCATTCCGTCGTTGAAAGGTCTGTTTCCCCCACTTACTCGTCTGCCGAATGCAGGCTCCAGTTGAACACGAATTCACCTGCCCCTACTGCTGGGAGCGCATCACCATGGTTCTGGAGCCAGCTCCACAGGAACAGGTCTACGTGGAAGATTGCGAGGTCTGCTGCAATCCCATCCAGATCCGCTTTCGTGGCGAGGGCCACCTTGAGGAATTCCAGGCGGAACCCCTGGGTCAGTAAGAATACGCCGCAGATCAGAGGGAACCCGGAACTTCACGTCCTGCAGTCCGGGAACTGCGGCACGAAGTTGGCATTGAGGGGGCTGGCCACATAGGCCCCCTAACTCGGCGATCGCGCGTAGGCGCCAGGCACTTCTGATCGTCGTATCCCGAGTCAGCACAGATTCCTTCCGTCGGTGACGCGCTCCCACGGACCTGACCTCTCGATCCGGCCGAGATCTGCCGCATCGATTTTCCCTTTTCTGATTTGAAGAAGTTCTCTGACCTCAACCTGGTCGAGCCCCTGCTGCGTGCCGTGAAGGCCGAAGGCTATGACACGCCCACTCCCATTCAGGCGCAGGCCATCCCCCCGGCGTTGACCGGCAAGGACGTCCTCGGCGTCGCCCAGACTGGTACCGGCAAGACCGCGGCGTTCACGCTGCCCATCCTCCAGCGTCTGGAGGAACTCGACATTCAGCCCCGGCAGAACACGCCGCTGGCGCTCATTCTTACCCCGACCCGCGAACTGGCCATCCAGATCAGCGAGAGTCTCAAGACCTACGGCAAGTACCTCCGCCAGCACCACACGGTGATCTTTGGCGGCGTCGGCCAAAACCCGCAGGTTGCCGCGCTGCGCCGCGGTGTCGACACGCTTGTGGCCACTCCCGGCCGCCTGCTCGACCTCATGGAGCAGGGCCACGTCTACCTGGACGAGGTTGAGACCTTTGTGCTCGATGAAGCGGACCGCATGCTCGACATGGGCTTCATCCATGACGTCCGCAAGGTGGTCAAGGAACTGCCGAAGCAAAGACAGACGCTGCTGTTCTCGGCCACGATGCCCTCAGCCATCACTTCACTGGCCGAGCAGGTGCTTCTGGACTACGTCCGGATCGAGGTGAAACCAGCCGCCACAACGGCGGATCGGGTGGATCAGCGTGTGATGTTCGTCGAAAAGAGCAACAAACGGAAACTGCTCGAGGACCTGTTCTCCGATCCCGACATTGACCGGGCCATCGTCTTTACCCGGACCAAGCATGGTGCCAATCGCGTGGCCAAGTTCCTCAATCAGCGAGGGATTGAAAGCGACGCCATCCACGGCAACAAGTCCCAGGGGGCCCGCCAACGTGCTCTGAAGAACTTCAAAGATGGCGGCGTGCGAGCGTTGATTGCCACGGACATTGCCTCCCGCGGCATCGACGTCGAAGACGTGAGTCATGTCATCAACTTCGACTTGCCCAACGAGCCGGAGAGCTACGTCCACCGGATCGGTCGTACGGCTCGCGCCGGCGCTGACGGCATGGCCGTTTCCTTCTGCGATGAAGGTGAGGTGGATTACCTCCGGGACATCGAGAAGATCATTCGCCAAAAGGTTGAGGTGGACGGCGAACACGCGTTCCACGAGGACCGCATTGCCCGGATGCATGCGGATCACACCCGGCCAAGGGCAAAGGCTCCCAGCAATAGCCGCGGAGGCGGCCAGCGCGGACGCTCCTCAAGGAATGGTGGCGGACGCTCGGGCGGACGCGGACGGCGGCGCTAGGCCTGGAGAACGGCGACAGGCCCGGACAGGCGGCGCGATGTCTGCCAGCG
>JABDJZ010000587.1 GCA_013003255.1 Rhodothermales bacterium | reverse complement strand
GTTGATCAGAAGACGCTCTCCCGCGACGGGCACACCGGCAAGCGTGAGCACGAATCCGTCAATTGAGGCTGCATCGATAGGTGCGGTAAAATCCACGGAGATGCTGGTCTCCGTTGCAATTCCGTTAGCCCCGCTGACAGGCCCGTAGACCGGCTGACCGATTTCGTCGAGCGCAACCTGAGGAACAGCGAACTCCTCGGTGGTGAAGGTGGAGGTCGCGGGGCCGACCACTGTATTTCCACTTGGATCCTTGACCCCTGCAACACTGAAGGTGTAGGGCGTCGACTGCGACAAGGCCGTCGCCGGGGAGAAGACAATGACGTTGGAGGACGGAGTGCTGATGCGACCGGTGACAGCTACCCCATTCTCAAGAAGCTGGACCGAACCAACTGAGGTCGCCGAGGCCGCCGAAATGGGCTCCGAGAAGGTGGCCTTCAGTTTAACCAGCTGACTGACTCCGCTAACCCCATCAGACGTCGAGAAAGTGACCGTAGGTGCGGTACCATCGGTAGGCCGCGTGCTAAAGCTAAACGTCTCAGTTCCTCCAGCGTTGCCAGCGTCATCGACCAGCCCCGTAATCAAGACCTCATATGTCGCGTCCGGATCAAGCGATACCGGCACCTTGCCCACCGCGAAGCGACGGCCGTTCTGGTCGAGGGTCACGTTCAGTGCCTGAGCCGGATCGCCAGTCTTCTGGATCGTCGCCGTGAATGACGACTGTACCCTCTCAGAGAAAGAGATCGAGAAGGTGGGGTTCAGCTCAATCGCATCAGTGCTGGAGCCCGCGGTTACCTGCGCTACCTGCGGGGGAGTTACGTCGATGTTGGTAATCAGATCGATACTGCTGACCGTAGCACCAGCGGCGACTTGCAGAAGGGTGAACTTGGAGCGCTCATCGTTTGGCCCGCTTTCCTCTGCCTGCCGGCCGTTGTAGTACTCCTCGAGGAAGTCCCGCTCGTTCGCAATAGTATCCAGGTAGCGACTGATTCGAGCGGGCACCAGCGGGATTTTCGAGGAGAAAACCTGGCCATCCAGCGCGAACAGTCCTACGCGGTACTCGCCTGGCGGGAGGTAGTCCAGCGTGTAACGCCCTTGACGGTCCGTGTAGGCATGAACATTCTCAAGGGTGTTGACTTCCGTGGCGATAAGCAGTGCGCCTCCCACCATCACGCCAGGGTTCTTTCCACTCTTAACCTGACCAGTGATCGTTCCATAGCTGGAGGAAGCGCCCACTTTCGGATAGAGCCGAGCAAGCCCTGCGTGATCATCCACCGTCAGGAATCGTGCTTCCCGTGGCAGGTTATAGAACATCGTCGCGTCCGGGCGTCCAGAGTGGACCAGGCCCATGACATGCCCCAGTTCATGCGCTACCACACCCTGCACATGGTGCTCGCCGTCCTCGGTATCCGTGCCGAATTTTCCCAGCAGACCAGAGGAACCAGTAGCGGTGTGGAAGCGGGCGTTGAGCAGAATGTCCGCGGTGACGACCTGCGCTTCTTCCGGGCTCCCGCCGGCCGGAATCTTCAAGAGCTTCGAGGCGACACCAAGCGTAGACGAGCCCAGAAGAAGCTGATTGTCGCCAATCGCGATATGATTAACGAAGTCACCGATCGAGGGCACCGTGACCGAAGGATCCGCGTCACCCGCGTAGCCGATCAGACCGGACACCTCAGCCGCAGATACGCCATACCAGCTCTGGAAGGCATTGATGACCGACTGCTCGACGCCCGTGGCCATGCTCTTCAGATTCGCCGTCAGGTAGAACGAGAGGGTTGCACCAGGATTCAACTCCTGAGATTTTGGAATGCTGAACTGGTAAAGGCGCCGGGCTGAAGAGTGGGTGACCACCAAACGGCTATTGGGGCCGATAGCGACCACATTCTTCCCTCTACCGGCCAGAGGCGTGAAGACGGCCAAAGACTGTCCGAGCTTGCCAAACAGCACCTCCTCCGCGGTGGCAATAAAAACTTTGCCGTCCTCTGAAAAGGCGATGCTCGACGGTTCGTCCAGACCAGTGATTACGGGGCTATTGGCCCCGACCTTGAATACGTTACCCTCTTCGGTGGTAACGTAGGCATCGCCCGAAGGGTGCCACGCAGCAGCAGTTAGCGTCTCTCCGACATCCGTCCCTGTTGCGTCATCATAACGAAGGAATTGGGTTCCCTGGAGCACGTAAACGACTCCGTTGGGGTCAACCGCTACGCCCGCCGCATTATTCGCCATCTTGGCTGCGCTTGGAGAGGCCGACTTCGTCGGAGTCAGTACGACGAGTGCTGCACCCTCCAGTACGTAGACATTCTGGGCGCCGCAGGCAATCGACAACGCAACGCTTCCGTCATAGAGAACCGTAGTGCTTGTGCCCTTGGTATTTAAGACATCGTTCGAGGCACCGTCGAGAGTGATCCGATCCCCGTTTGCCAGAAAGCACGCACTGACCGGTTGAGAAGCGGCGGTCATCAGATTGGTCAACGCCACTCCTGGAATAACCTTGATAACTGGAGCTGCAGGGGCAAATTCGGAGGTCTTGTCAGCGCTCGTGACCGTGGCCGTGATGCGTTCACCCGCCGCGAGCGCACCCGGCGCAAGCGTCACACTCGCATTGCCGATACTCTGTCCCGTGAGGCGCTTTAGGAACGTCTCGCCCTCGTCACCTGATGCGTCGGACTTGTAGAACTCGACGATCTGATCGGTGCCCGTCGATGTGAGTGTGAGGTCGAGAACAATCGATCCATCAGGCTGCTGCGACACCGAGTTTATCGACGGATGGTTGATTAGACCGTTCGGCCCGGGGTCCAGATCGCCGAGATCGTTGTCATTTAACCCGTCGCCCGGCTCCCCCGTCGTTCCAGGGACAAAGGTCAGGTCAATTCCCAATCCGCCGTTCTGAAATATCCGATTGTCCAGAATGGTCGCGGACACATAAGGAGCATCCGCTCCCTCGTCCTTCAGGATGATCCCAGCCTCTTGGTTATGTGCGATGGTATTACCGGTGACAATCGAAAGGCCGCCTGTTCCTTTGCCGATGATGTCGATTCCGTTCCAGCCGTTTGGAAGAGGAGCGATGCCATTAACGGCCACCCCTATCTTGTTGTTGGTGATCCGGTTGTTGGTGCCGGAAAGCAAGAGTTGTATACCGTCCTGCAGATTGGCGGCGATTAGGTTATTGTCGATTTCGTTTCCCGAAGGCCGATCGTACGCTTCCGACTCGTGCCCACCGATAAACACACCGTGCCCGAGGGAGGGAGCTCCGCCATTACCCAGCGGAAGGCCTCCGGTGACATCAACTCCAATGAAGTTGTACGCGACCGTATTGTCTTTCGCGACCAGGAGGCCTGCTGGGCCGTCGTCGTACGGGTTGCTGTCAATGGAAACTCCCTGTCCCAGATTCCCGGAAATCACGTTCCGAAGAATGCCCGGACCTCCAATTCTGTTGTCGTTGGCCCCTTCGTTGATCTGAACACCATGAAGCCCGTTGGGGACTGCCACGGTCCCGGAAACGTTCGTCCCAATGTGGTTGCCCTCAACGATGTTGCCGGTGCTTCTTGGAGAGATCAGGGCGAGGCCGGTTTGGAGGTTGCCGGAGATCGTGTTCCCAGGGCCGATCTGATTGTCCCCACCGCGGACCATCAATCCATTCAGGTTGCCATCCGCTACGCCGATCGCGTCAATGCCGATGCGGTTGTTCCGGATGACGTATCTGTCGGCTCCCTCCTCAAGGAAGATGCCCGAGTCTTCGTTGCCGATTATCGTATTTCCATCGAGGACACAACTGCCTACTCCGGGGCAGGCTTGCAGAGCCCTTACGCCATCGCGAATATTGCCAGATATCGTATTGGCCACTAGACTCCAAGCGCCGGAAGAATTGAGCTCTATCCCGTCCCGAGCGCTGTCACGCACTTCGTTGCCGGACATAAGCCCACTGCTGGATCCCGTCACCAAGACCCCGGTCTCCCCGTTGCCCGAGACCTCATTGTCCGCCAACGTATTGCCCGTACCCTCGATCTGAATGCCCGTTAGACCTCCGACGACAGTATTGTCGCGAATCATGTTGTCGGGACGTGTCAACAACATGCCCAAACCGTCTTCGTCGATGCCAAAGACGTTGTCCAGCACCTGATTCTGACCCGTCCCGACCCCGTTTGCGAGCAGTCCAAAGTCCTGTATCTGGAGGAGCGTATTCCCCTCGATCAGCAGGCCTTGCCCACTGAAGGCAGCGATTCCCAGCGAGTAGCCGACGATCGTGTTGTCAAGCAGGTCCGAGTCGTACCGTACGTTGATGGCCCAGAGGCCATCACGGGAAGCCGCAGCGCTGGGCGTCGCCAGTGGGCTCACGCCTGCCCACTCGGAGCCAAAATAATTGCCCTGAATGATGGCATCTGTTCCCGTCCCGTTGGCGCGCACGCCGACATTGCCGTTGGCTGAAATCACGTTGGATTCAGCAAAGGAGGGTCCGCCAATTACGTTGCCCACTGAGCCCAATGCGACCTGAACCCCGGCCGAAGATCCCAACGTGCCATTGCCCGCCGGTGTGACCCCATCTGCATCCAGCCCGATGTAGCTGCATGTCAGATTGTTGCCGTCACTATTCAGGTGAATGCCGTAGCCTGTGAACCCGGTAATGACCAGTCCAGTGATCTCGGAGGCACCACCTGAAATCCGGAGGCCCTGGTGCGAAGACCCAGCGGGAAGGACGCCCGAACCGTCTAGCTGAACTGCGTATTCGCGCTGCGCATAGTCATCCACCCCACATACAGCCCCTCCATCGATAGTGACGGAGGAGGTGATCTCGGGAAGGGCCGAGAGAACGCTAATCGTATGCGGACCAGCGCCGGGAATTGCGAACTCGATGCGGTCCAGTCCGGCGTTGCCCGTCGCGCAATCGCCCCCGCTCGCGTCACCGCCACCGACGATATTCGCGTTCGCGATAGCCTCGCGCAGCGAACAAGCCCCATCGGTCGCGACCGCGTCGCTAACCGTGTCTACCGTGATGTTGGTCGGGCGGTCCAGCCGTACGCTGAAGGCCGTGTCGTAACCGGTATTTGGGGGACCATACGACGACGCGAAGATGGCCTCACCATCCGCGTACAGGTTTTCGAACACGAAGAACGGAATCGTGCCACTGCTCTGTGCGGGTGGATTCAGGAAGAAGGCGTAGGTGTCGCCCGCGGTCACTTCGACCGGGGTATCCAACGTAATCGTATGCCAGACCGTGTTTTCCGGAAAGAAGCTGTACGACGCCGAACCGACCAGAGTCGAAGCGCCGTCAATGCGGTAGACCGCTACCGATCCCGAGATGGGCCCTGTCCCTTCGGACGGGTTCCACTGCCCCT
Source organism: Rhodothermales bacterium (assembly GCA_013003255.1). GTDB lineage: Bacteria > Bacteroidota > Rhodothermia > Rhodothermales > UBA10348 > JABDJZ01. The sequence continues at coordinate 1,512 of JABDJZ010000587.1, read as the reverse complement.
GGAGCAGTTGGAAGCTTATGAAGCGTCCCGTGCAGGGCGCGACAAATGTTTGACCGAGCCCCAATTTGGCTCCGGCGTTTGGTCCCGCGCCATAGCCGTTGATGATGTTGGCCAAATTCCCGTTTTGGGAAGTCTGGGGAATCCCTTCACCATCGACACACGCCTGTGCAAGCGCGTCAGTGGTACCGGTCAGGAGACCCAAAGCGACCACGACGGTCGTCGTCCGAATTGCGGCAGTGAGGAAAGTCTTGAGCTTGTTCATAGTTGGCTTGGTTGCGAGGACGAACTCGCGGTTGGGAGCTGCTTGGTCGGGACGTGTCGGTTCTTCTCTATCGCTCCCTCTTCAGCTTCCTCACCCGCTGCGCGAAGTCACCCACCGACATCGCCGTCTTCGCCGCGGCAGACGCCTCAGCCTCATGCTTCCCCGCAAAGCCCTTCACCTCATCATCCAGCAGAAAAGACGCTCCCAAGACGCGTTTCTCCCCGGTCGCCGGATCCTGGACCACATCCAGTTTCCCTTGCCAGCCGCCGGTGACAATCATCTCCCCACTCGGGTGCGCGGTCAAGAACACCGCCACCACTTCATCCACCCGAAAAGTGGGCATGTCCGAAACCTCGTGGATGTAGTCTCCCACCTGGCCGCCGGGGACCACCAGTACCTGCTCGCCAATTGGCGCTCCTGTGACCGGGTCCTGGACCTGAATGGTCACGCGCGTCAGGATGGCGGAGCGATCAGGAGTCCAGGCGCTCTCAGCGTGGACGGCGCGACCAAGAACCACCGCATCAGAGGACTGCTCGAGCTGTTCGAGGTTAAGCCGAAGGGTCTGGGCTGTGGACGGGGTGGAGACTCCGATGGCTATCATCACCGCGAGAGCGGCAACGGCCTTGGAAAGCTTCGAAAGCATAGGAATGCGATGGGTTTGGGAGGTCGGGAATGCACCCGGCAGATGGAGCCGGTGCATCACTTACGCGAACGGGCGAGAAGTAGCGGTTGGTGGCCTATGTCCGAAAGGTGCTCCGAATAGCTCCCCGGACGGGCCTGCGCTATGTCTTGGCGTGGTCAGTCATTGAGCCCTACAAGAATGAAAGGTGCCCAATGGAAGGGGTGGGCGGTGGATTCGTCACTGAGCAACGTCAGCTTGGCGCGTTGGAGCGCCTCTGTCTTGGAAGCGTCGGCCCCACGAAGGTGGCCGTAGAATTCGCGCATCAGGGTGGATGTCGACTGGTCAGAAACGGACCAGAGACTCACCGCTACTGTGGACGCCCCGGCGTACATGAACGCGCGAGTCAGCCCGACCATGCCTTCGCCTTTGACCAACTGGCCAAGGCCGGTTTCACAGGCTGAGAGGACCACCATGTCGGCGTTGATCGGGAGATTGAATATCTCCGAGGCTTGCAGCAGAGCATCGGTCCCTGAGCCAGCCAGGGCAAGCCCGGAGTAGTCCGGTCTGTCATCGTTTACCAGACCATGCGTCGCGAAATGCACGAACCGAAAACGGTTGTTCTTCAGCG
>JABDJZ010000576.1 GCA_013003255.1 Rhodothermales bacterium | reverse complement strand
ATGTAGTGCACGGCGCTGAAGACGAGCGCCCCAAGAATGGCCGCTGCCAGGTAAGCCGGGATGTCCCGGGGGGGTGCGGCGCCCTCGACAACCGGTTTGGTCCTCTGGCGAACGCGGGTAAACACCCAGAAAAGGCCGCCGACCAGAAAGACGCGAAACACGAGTTCCTCGTAGAGCCCCGCGCCCAGAGAAAGGGCCAGCATCTTGGACAGGGGCAGTTCGGCCTGTGCCGCAGCCAGCGCGGTCACAGGGGCCACGTTGTAGTAGAGCGCTCCCACCAATCGCGAGACAATGAAGGCCACTACCACGGCGTATGCGGTGCTCTCGGCCAACATCCAACCGAAATACCTCGGCCGAATCTTCAGTCCGGCCTTCCGATCCCGGTGGACCACCCACAGGCCGGTGAGGATCACCAACAGTCCGATGGCAAACATCCCGGGATCGCCGACCAGGGCAATGATCTGCTTGATCCAGACGTCAGCTCCCACACGAACCGCGGAATCGGTCCCCTCATTGACCAGGAGGATCAGGACCTCGTAGGCCGCGAGCAGGGGCAGGGCGATCAGGAAGCTGTAGGTCGCAGTCCGGGTGATATGGAAGTAGCCCTGAGCCTTCAATTGTTCGAGTGGATGATGCGGACCCGAACGTTGCCCGTGTCGAAGGCGATGGCCTCAGAGACGGCCCGCGAGACTTCCACCACAAACCCGGTAGTGACCGGCATCCTGTCGGTCACCTCAGCAAACGTCCGTGCCCCGGTCTTGGCGTTCTCGATCATCACAATGGTCCCGAAGGCCAGCGTCGGATGAGCCACCACGTGCATGCTTTCGTCGTAGACCTTGCCCCCGGCCATGAGTCGGCCTGCGAACCGGGCCGGGTACACCGAGCCCGCTCCCTCGGCGATCACCACGGGCAGTTGTGGCTCGGCCGGTGACTGTCCCGATGGAATCCGGATTTCCTGACCGACTCGAATGTTCTCGCGGAGGCCCTCATTGGCCAGGTACAGCTGCGCCAATGAGATTCCGTGCTCGGCCGCGATCCTGTATAGCGTGTCTCCGCGCCGGACGCGGTACGACGTCGCGGCAAAGCGGGCCGGCACCCGAAGCGGGGCACCGTCCGCCAGAATCCGGGCGTGGTCCGGATTCATGGTGCGCAGCGTATCAGCAGAGACACCGAGCGCGAACGCCAGGTCAAAGAAAGACTGTCCGGGGACGAGTCTGACCCGGCCGTGGGAGATGGTCCCGGCCTCGTCATAGACGGCTTCGATTCGGCCTGGAGGCAGCGGGGTGCCGGCCGTTGGGGACGCGGGGGTGACGGCTGGCTCGGCTGGCGTCACGGGTGGCTCGGCCGAAGGCACTGCGGATGAGTCGGCTTGCGTTGTTTCGGGTGGACCGGCCGGCGGCGTCCCTGGCAGGCCGGCCTCAAGATCTGCACCCGCCGCGCTGGAATCCGGCCGCACGCCTGCGCTGGCGGACGGATCGCTGGAAGTCGTATCGGCGGAGATCACCTCGACCATTACCGTGACCGAGTCCGACGACGCAGCGGTGTCCGCCCCGGGCCCCTCGGCCGTGGTTGCGTCCGGAACCAACCGCAGCACCTGGCCGACCTTGATGACTGTCCCCGTGATCCCGTTCAACGCCTGCAGTTCCTCGACGGATAGATTGTGGTTGACCGCTATGCGGTAGAGCGTATCCCCGGCCCGAACGGTGTACGTCTGCCTGGTCTGGGCCGAGGCCGAGAGGCACATCACGCCGAGTATCGCTGCCATGAGCGCGATACGGAGGGGCCGCAATGGTGTTACGCGAATTCGCCGGGTCTGGTAGGTCATGAGCGCAGACAATTCGTTCCAGGGACTGAGAGTCACCCTTCGATTTCGAGTTCCAGCAGGGCGCCGCGGAGCTCCGATTCCGCGTGGCGGTCTCCAAGTCTTGAGGCTACCGCAATGCCGGCCTCATAGGTGGCCCGGGCCTCGTCGCCTCGGTTCAATTCCCGATAGAGCCCGGCCAGGTGGTAGTACGTTCCTACATACTCGGGCTGATCGTTCACCAGCCCCTCGAACAACTCCAGAGCCCGGGTGTGATCCGACTCCTTGATGTACTCGAGCGCCAGCGCAAACCTGGTGAACGCATCGTCCGGGTCAGCCTCCAGGTACCCGAGCAGTATCGGGATGCGTGACATTACCAGGAGCCTCCGGCACCGCCGCCGCCAAAGCCGCCGCCACCGCCGCTGAATCCGCCAAAGCCGCCGCCTCCGAAACCGCCACCGCCGAAGCCTCCGCCGGAGCGTCCCCCGCCCCAGCCGCCGTGACCGCCGCCCCAGATGATTACCGGACCGCTGTGGTGGCGACGCCGCGTGTCGCCGCCATCCTCATCGCTCGCAGCCGAAACGGCCAGGATGATGATGATCACCACAATGAAGATGATGACGAGCACCGAGAACGGTATCCCGTCACCGGACGAGGACGAGTCTGCGGTGTACTCCCCGGCCGCAGCCAGGAAGAGCTTATCGATAGCCCCCGAGAAACCGTCGTAGAAGCGACCCTCCCGGAATCGGGGAATCATGATATCCCGCACGATGCGGGAGGCCACGACATCGGGGATGGCGCCTTCAAGCCCGAAGCCCGTGGCAATGAACAGTTGCCGGTCGTCTCGCGAAACCAGGATGACCACGCCGTTGTCGCGGTCGCCCTGACCCACTCCCCACGCTCGCCCCAGTGCAATCGCGTAGTCCGATGCCTCCTGACCCTCCAGGCTCGGCAGGGTCACGATGATCATCTGGGTAGACGTGGTGTCCGCGTACCCGGCCAACCTGGCCGACAGCAGAGACTCCTCACTGGAAGACAGGAATTCGCCCCGATCCGTGACCCATTGCCCACTGGCCGGGATCACGTTCTGGGCCACCGCGACCGGTACGGCCAGAAACCAGAGCCCCAGGAGGACCCATGATCGGACCATGCGGATCAATTGAACTCGACGGTCGGAGCGGTTTCGGCACCGGCTTCGGCCTCAAACGGAGTCCTCCGCTCAAATCCGGTGAAGGAAGCGATAATGGAGCCCGGGAATTGGCGGACCTTGGTGTTGTAAGTCCTCACGGCTCCGTTGTAGTCGCGACGAGCCACGTTTATCCGATTCTCCGTTCCCTCGAGCTGAGCCTGCAGGTCCCGGAAAGCGGCGGTTGCGGTCAGTTGGGGATAGCTTTCAGCCACCGCGATGAGCCGGCCCAAGGCGCCGCCCAGCGCTGACTGTGCCGCCATGTATTCCTGGACCGCTTCGGCATCGCCCAGGTCATCGACAGACAGATTGATCGAGGTGGCCCGTGCACGGGCATTGGTCACCGATTCCAGCGTTTCACGCTCAAAATCAGCGGCGCCCTGAACGGTGGATACGAGGTTCGGAATGAGATCCGCCCGACGCTGATAGGTGGTCTCTACGTTGCCCCAGGCCTGCTCAACCCCTTCTTCCAGGGAAACGAGTCCGTTGTAGGTGCCGCATCCGGCACAGCCGGCAAAGCCGACGACAAGGACGATGAACAGAATGACAAGCGTACCTGTGCTGCGCATGAATGAATCCGGGTTGGTGGGAGGAAGTGGCGACTCCGGAATACTCCGGATGCCACTCCCGCACTCTACGGAAGGTCTGCGCTCTGGTTTCTCTTACAGGTCGCTCAGGTCCTTGAAGAAGGCGGCGTCTGCTGCCGCGAGTCGAACCAGTTCATTCAGGTGACCTTCCACCTTGACAATGACCAGCTCGTCGTTGGACAGCACCAGAACCAGCATGTCCCGGACGTTGTCATATTTCTCCCGGTAGAGAACCCAGACGTTGTCACCGGCATCTTCCACCCGCGCCAGGGTTTCCCAGCCGCTGCGGCTGAATCGCCGGACTTTCTCCATGCGCAGTTCGGTGGTCCTCGGGTGGTCTTCTACGCGGTAGACGCCCACTTTGACCTTGTCGATCTCGCGCACATAGTCGCTGGCCATCTGGGCATAGACGTCCGGGACCCGGCCCGCAATCCAACTCGCCGTCCTGAACATGCGCGGTCCGACGGTCATTACGAATTCCCGCTCGAATCGGGCGTCCAGGATCTTCTCGACATCCTGCCTTATGTGAGTGATTTCGCGCGAGTAGATGCATCCCGTCAGCGTCGGGAGCAGAATGCCCAGGGCCAGGGCAATGGGGAGGTGACGCTTCATGCTACAGATCCTCCAGCGCGCCAATTCGGAAGCGGCGACCCAGGCGACCAATGTCCTCCGGATCAATCTCACCCACGATGTTCACGAAGACGGTCTCGTTGTCCCCTCCGCCGATGACGAACACCATCATCCCTTCGACCCGCTCACCGGTAGTGTCCCGAATGAGCATTTCGACGAATTCGTCGTCATCGCGAACCCGGACCACCCGGTCCCATCCGTCTGCAGCCAACTGGCTGGCGAGAGGCCCGATGCGGTCCTCCAGCGCCTTGCGCGCCGAACGGTCCAGCGAGTAGCCGCGGACCTGAATTCCGCGCAGCTTGAGCAGCATGTCGGCGAGGGTGTCGTCCTCGATGCGCGCCGCCTCGGCGGCCATGCGAAGGATGGCACCCTTGAAGTTGACCTCAAGGGTGGTCTCCGCCCCGACGACATCCTCCAGTTGCCGGAAGTCGAAGTACCCCGGATAGTCCTCGATGCGCTGGGCCGACGCGGAGCCAGCCGGAATCGCCAGGAGCCCGATGAGGAGCGCCAGCAGGAATTGTCTATGAGTCATGGTTCTTTTCATTCTAGTTCAGTTTGGAGCCCGCGCGGGGATCCTCAAATACGTCGTGAGCGACCGTCTGCATGTGCCCCACCACGTGGGGTTCGAGAACGTCGCGGCGAATGTGTGTCGTGGACCGCTCGGTGACCTCTGAGACCAGAGCCAGCGTCCACTTGATTTGGTCGAGTGCAGCCTGAGCCTCGGGCGATACGGTGGGCTGGGCCGGCCGGCCGAAGAGACCGGCGGCTACGATGACCGCTACCAACGTGGCGGTGGCCAGGGCGGGCCGGAGACCGGATGTAGTAATGGAGCGAAAGCGCTCTTCGATGGAGGCCAGTAGTTGCTTCCTCCTGTCCTTGCGGGCCACTCGCATGACCGAAGGCACCAGGTCCGGCGGCGCGACCACCGACGGCATCGAGTGCAACGCCTCCCGAATGGAACGCGCCACTGCCAGTTGGCGGGCAAACTCGCGATCCTCCGCAGCGGCGGTCAGAACCCGCTGACGGTCGTCGGGCGACAAGGCCCCGTCCAGGTACGGCTCGATGAGCTCGTCTACCGGGCGGCCGGATGATGTAGTGTCAGACCAGTTCACGTTGCATTACCTCTTCCAGTGTCTTCCTGAGTCGTCGCCGAGCTCGGTGCAAATAGACTTTCACAGTGCTCATTGGCAGGTCCAGCGCTCCGCAGATCTCCTCGTACGAGAAGTCTTCCACTTCGCGAAGGAGCACGATGCTTCGGTGCGGTTCCCCCAGGGTGTCGATGGCCTGCTTGAGGTTGTCCATCATGTCCCGGGACTCCGTGACGCGGGCCGGTGACCATTCCCCGGTGCCCAACTGGTCCGTCTCCACGTCTCCGTGGAAAATTTTGGTCTCCAGTTGACGCCGCCGGAGTTGGTCGATGCAAGCGTTGTGGGTTACCCGAAGCAACCACGAAATGGCACCGTCCACCTCGAGTCGATCCCGGTGCTTCCACATTCGAAGCATGGCATCCTGCACCACGTCCTTCGCCTGATCCCGGTCTCCAATGAGCCGAAGCGCGTATCCATACACCCGGTTCTGATTCCGGGTTATGAGGGATTCGTATTCGGAGAGAGTCACGCGGGGGACGTTCGTGCTGGTGTCGGCATGAGAACGGGCAGGGGCGATGGAAGGTTACACTGTGGGCCTGCCCGGGACGCGTTGACCGGTCCCCTCAGCTTGTCGAACGGCCGCAATTGCCGAAACAAAAGCTTCACCCGGGAGAAATAACCTTCTCCACACACGATTCCTGGCCCGCATGAAGCGCTTTCTCCTCCCTGCCCTCCTGGTATTTGCTGCCGGCACCTTTATCGGTGCCCGAGTCGGAGGCGTCTTTTCGCAGCCCGACACGCTCGAGCAGCTTCGAAAGCTGGAGGACGCGTTCCTGCTCATCGACCGCCAGTATGTGGAAGAAGTGAGCCCGGCAACGCTGGTGGACAAGTCCATCGGGGCCATGCTCGAGGAACTGGATCCACACTCCTCCTACATCGACAAGGAGCAGGTTGCCAAGGTCCAGGAGGGCTATCGCGGATCATTTGGAGGCATCGGCATCTGGTTCGAGGCACCCCCCGAGGACACCGCGCGCGTCACCTCCATCATTGGTGGCGGGCCCAGTGAGCAGGTCGGCCTGATGCCCGGAGACCTCATCGTGGCCGTGGATGATTCCAGTGTGGTTGGCCTGAACTCCATCGAGATCCAGAACCGCATCAAGGGCCCCATCGGCACGGACGTCACGCTGGACGTGAAGCGTCGCGGGGCTGATGGTCTGGTCGAGTTTGTCATCACCCGTGGGGAGATCCCGCTGTACAGCATCGACGCCTCGTACATGGTGGATGACAACACGGGCTATCTCCGCATCGGCCGGTTCGCCATGACCACGCACGACGAGTTTGTGGAGCACACCCGCCGGCTGATGGCCCAGGGAATGGATCGCATGATCCTGGATCTGCGGGACAACCCGGGAGGCATCAAGCAGACGGCCGTTCGGATTGCCGACGAGTTCCTCCCCGGAGGACGCACCATTGTCTACACCAAGGGTCGGGTTGAGCGCGAATCCGAGACCGACATTTCCACGCCCGGCGGCCTGTTTGAGGACGGCGCCGTAATCGTGCTGGTCAATGAGAACACGGCATCCGGCAGCGAGATCATCTCAGGGGCCCTGCAGGACCACGACCGGGCCCTGGTAGTCGGTCGCAGAACCTTCGGGAAGGGACTCGTGCAGCGTCCCTTCCAGCTCCGGGACGGCAGCATCCTCCAGTTGACCGTTAGCCGCTACTACATGCCCAGCGGCCGTCTCATCCAGACGCCGTATACCGACGGGAGTCTTGAGGACTATTACGCCTCCAAGTTCGGCTCCCTGAAGGAGGCCACCTACTCCACCTCCGACTACCTCGAGGACCTGCCGGATTCCCTGCGGTTCGAGACCACGCACGGGCGTACGGTGTTTGGCGGAGGTGGTGTGATGCCGGACATCGTGATCGCGCCGGACAGTCTCGGAGGCATGAACGCTCCCATCCTGCGGGCCGTGGTGCGCCAGGGCGCGGACGTCCGGTTTACCCGCGAGTGGTTCCTGGATCGCGAGGCCGAGATTCGCGCTGAATGGGGTGAGCGCCAGGATGATTTCCTGGCCGACTTCCAGTTGAGTGACGCGTTCATGGAGGAATTCTGGACCTACGCCGAGGACTTCGACGTCAAGATCACCAACGGCGACTCAGGGCCGGACGATGGCACCTTCAGTACAGCCGACCGGGCTGCCTCGGAGGATCTACTGCGAACCGTCATGAAGGCCCGCCTGGCTCAGCGCCTCTACGGCACAGAGGCCTGGTTCCCCATCTTCAACTCCATTGACCCCACCGTGAACAAGGCGTTGGGCTTCTGGGGCGATGCCGAGGAGCTGGCTTCGCTGCCGCAGGTTGAAGCCCGCGAGCCGCGGGGAGACTGAGGTTCTACGGCGTACAGGTAGGCACTATGGCCCCGTCTTCCACGAAGAGGGGCGAAAGTCCGTCTGCTACCCGATAGTCGGCAGCGGCCGCTCCCGGAGCATAGAGTTCGATCTCCAGAAGCTTGTACCGGTGGCAGCCTGTTCCGGGAATCACAATGCCGCTGCCGCCGCCTGAGACTACGTCCGTTGCGCCGCCTCCCGTGTGTAGCAGGACCGCCCAGAGTTCGTTGTTCGGGAAGAATGGGCCTGCGGACGAGGTCGCAGAAAGGTGAAGCAGCGTTTGCGTTGTCCGCTTCTTCCCTCTTCCGGAGGTGGTGGTGCTGATCCAGTAGGTCGGTGTCAGCAAGTCATCCGAGGGAGCGCCTTCGTATGCCGCCGTGCAGTTGGACGGCCCGTCAGCAAAGATGCAGTCGACGTGGTCAAGGCTTGAGCCGCCGGTCTGGGGCCGACGCACCTGAAAGC
>JABDJZ010000534.1 GCA_013003255.1 Rhodothermales bacterium | reverse complement strand
ACCAGGGCCTGAGGACCATTGTGGGCGGACCGACCCCGGCATCGGCCAACGTCATCTCCGGCAATGCCAACGACGGACTGGAGATCACATTCGCCAACGGCAGTGAGACCTCGGTGGCCTGGGTTGTGCGCAACAACCTCATCGGGACCAATGCCGCAGGAACGGCCGGCCTTGGAAACCCGCGGGGCATTTTCGTCCAGAAGGGCGCGCACGACAACGTGTTCATGGAGAACACCATCGCCTACAACGGGACTGGGATTTACATCGGCCGGGTAGACGGGACATTCGACCCGCTTCGGAACCAGATTTCCGAGAACAGCATCTTCTCGAATACGGGACTGGGAATCGACCTCATTCCGCCCGGGGGGCAGGCCGGTCAAAACACCGATGACGCCGGCGATGCAGACGCCGGACCCAACAACCTCCAGAACTCACCGGTGATCACGCTCGCCGAGATCTCCGTCTCCGGAGATCTCAGGGTCACGTACTCGGTGGACTCCGTATCGCCCAACTCCACGTTTCCCATTACGGCCGAGTTCTTCGAGGCGGATGCGGCCCTCCAGGAGGGGCAGACGTTCGTTGGATCCGACTCCTACACGGCCCCGGGCACAGTGGTGGCCAATCTGGGCCAAGCGGCCTCGCTCGGCGTAGTGTTGGGCGATCGGCTGATAGCCACCGCTACCGACGCGGACGGCAACAGCTCCGAGTTCGGGACCGTGGGTCCTGCGGTCACGGCTGAACCCGTCGGGACCAATGCTACGGACCAGGCCGCGCTCGAGGCGCTGTACAACGCCACGAACGGAGCAGCCTGGACGGACAACACCGGTTGGCTGACGGGCGATGCGGCTACCTGGTTTGGCGTCACCGTCCAGAACTCGCGGGTCACCGAGATCAACCTCAACGGCAACAATCTGGTGGGCACGCTGCCCGCATCGCTCGGAGACCTTACGGCACTCGAGGTCCTGAACCTGGGTACCAACACTATTTCAGGCGGCATTCCCGGAACGCTGGGCAGCATCCCGACGCTGAGAGAGCTGCACCTCTACGAGAATGATCTGACGGGCGCCATTCCGACCGCCCTCGGAAACGCGACGGCGCTCACCACTGTCCGGTTGTACTCGAACAACCTGTCCGGCTCCATTCCATCGACGCTGGGAGGACTGCCGGCCCTGGCGCTGTTGAACCTGGACAACAATGCCCTGACGGGGTCGATTCCCGCTTCGTTCTCCGGGGCATCGGCGCTGGCTTTCCTGAGCCTCAGCGAGAATCAGCTGACCGGCGTCATCCCGGACCTGTCCGCCACGGCGCTGACGGACCTGTACGTGCATGGCAACCTGTTTTCCGGCGCAGGCCCGGCGGTGCCGACCACTATCGTCAACTACGTCGCGTCGTCCAACGCCTTCGATGCGATTCCGAATTTTTCTGCTGGGTCCTACCCGGGTCTGGCGCTTCTGAACGTTGAGGACAACCTGCTGGACTTCGATGACCTCCTGCCCAACGTAGGCGAGCCGTCAGTTACCTACGGCTACAGTCCTCAGGGCGTGTTTGGCGAGCCGCAAATCAAGGCGGCCGTCGAGGGGACCAATCGGACGCTCACGGCCGAGATTTCCTTGGCAGACACCTACCAGTGGCTGAAGGATGGGGCGGCGCTGGGAGGAGAGACGTCGTCCAGCCTTTTGCTGACCTCCGTAGCCCAGGCCGACGCGGGCATCTACACACTCCAGGCCACCAATGCGGCCCTCAGCCTGACCCTGGAAAGCGACGACATTTCCGTCTCGGTGGCCGGTGACGTCACCGTGCCCTTTGGCAATGTGTTTGAGACCTTCGTGGACGGGTTTGAGCGTCCCGAAGGCCTGGCGACGGATGCGAATGGCAACATCCTGATTGCTGATGCACTGACCGGGACGGTCCGGCGATTCGACGAGACGGGAGCCGTAGCGGGTCCCGACCCACTGATCTCCGGGTTGGCTACGCCGAAGGATGTGACGGTGGGCGCCGACGGGCACGTCTACGTGGCCACCAGCGTGGGCGTACAGCGCGTTCTCCCGGGTGTCTCTACCACGGTAGTCGGAGCCCCTTGGCTGGCGGGTGCCTCCTCAGAGGTGGCCTTCGGCCCGAACGGTTCGTTGTTCATCAGCCAGTCTGCCGGCGTGGTGGGCGAGCGGGTACTCCGCGTCAGGCCCGCCGATCTGGCCAGCGGGACATCCACGGTCCACCTGTCATTTCCTGACGACGCCAATTGGGACCCCGAGGGCATCGTGTGGGACAGCGAGGGCACGCAGTACGTCGTAGCGCGCGCCCGCAATCAGATACTTCGCGTACCAGCCGGGCAGACGACGCCGATCAATGCTGCCACGCAGGCCGTGGCGTTCACGGCCACTTCCGCCAACGGCGCCGCGTTCGGCGCGGACCGCAAGCTCTACTTCGCCACGCCAACCGCCGTCCTGAGCGGCAGTGCGGATGCGGCTGTACTGACGCCGTTTGTCGAAGGACTGGGCGGGGACGGGTACAACCAGGTTGCCTTTGATGCGGATGGCCGACTCTATGTAACGGACGGAGCAACGGGCCGCGTGGTGCGGGTTGTGGCCCCGCAAACCCAGACGCAGGCCTCGGTCCCAGTAGCTTTCCGCATCAATGACCAGGGTCTTCCGGGCGTAACCAACGGAGCAGACTTCGTGGCGCTACAGTCGGCCTTCGACGCCTGGACGGCGGTCCCGACCTCGTCGGCAGAATTCCCGGCCGGCGTCCCGTTAACCTCGGTCGGAACGGCCGGAAATGACGGGACGAATGTCATCACATTCGTTGATGACACCTTCCCGCTTGCACCCGGTGTGCTGGCCGTGGCCGCCAAGACGTTGACCATAACCTCCGGTGATCCGGATGTCGCCGAGATCGTCGACGTGGACATCGTCTTCAATCCGCTCTACGTGGACAATCCGGGCATCAAGTTCGGGACGTCTACCTCAGGTGGTGCGATTCCCATCGGGGCCGTCGCAGCCCACGAACTCGGCCACGCCCTCGGACTCGTTCACAGCGGCGTGCTGGAAGCCACGATGTGGTTTGCCCTCCAGCCGGGCAACGGAGCGCTTTCACTCGAATACGATGACGAGGCCCGTATCTCCCAGATATACCCGGGGGCCGGTCTGAATGCGTACGGGTCCATTACAGGGACCATCGAGGATGGCGAAAATCCCGGCCAGAAAATCGCCGGGGCTCTGGTCACCGGGACGCACACGACATCCGGCGTCAAGGTATCGGCATACACCAACCTGGCCGGCGAGTACACGCTGTATCGCCTGACGCCCGGATCCTGGGAGGTCTTTGTCCAGCCCCTGGACGGCGACGTGGAAGGCTTCGATCTCAGGCCCCGCAATATCAGCGCGTACCACCGGGCCATTACGCACAACACCTCGTTTCTGGCAGAATTCTATACGGCCGGCGACAGCGACAGTGACTCGCCAACGGCCTCAACGCCGGTCCCGGTGACGGCCGGGTCAACGACAGCCAACATCAACATTGTCACAAACGTGGACCTGGATCCGCCCGTCGTGGCGGGCGTGTTTCCAGCAGCCAACGCAACGGACGTCGAGACCACGGAGTCCATCCTTGTGACCTTCTCGGAGGAAATCGATCCGGGCACGCTGGAATTGTCACTGCTTGAGGGCGGCACCACGGAAGTCTCTGCAGGCGTGATTCTGGAGCCAGGAGGGATCCTGGCCATCATGACGCCCGCAGAAGCGCTGCGGCCCTCCACCTCGTACACCATCCAGGTTTCCGGGGACCTCACCGACCTGCGTGGAAACCAGATCGCGGCGGCCCACACGACCACGTTTACTACCGCGGGGCCGGATGCAGTCAGCCCCGAAGTGGCCCAGGTTACCCCGCTGAACCTCGCAACTGGCGTCTTTATCACGGACGTGGTCACGGTGCGCTTCTCGGAGTCGATGGATCCGCTGTCCATCACCACATCATCCTTCTCGCTGAGTGCCGCAGGCGTTCCGATTGCCGGTTCCATTTCGCTGCCGAGTGGCCTGGATCAGACCACGGCCGTCTTCACCCCGGACGGCAATCTGCCGGAGGGCACGACCATCACCGTGTCGCTGACCACGGACATCAAGGATGCCACCGGAAACGCGCTGGCCGCACCGCATGTCTCGTCCTTCACGACGGTTGCCGTGCAGGCGCCTTCCATACTCGACGTAGGACCTGCCGACCTGACCACAGGCGTGGCCGTGGAAACGCCCGTGCTGGTGGATTTCGATGAGCCCATTCTGGCTGCGTCCGTCACGGCAACCGCAGTCGTGTTCAGTCCACCGGTTTCCGGCACCTTTGACTTGCTGCTCGAGGACTCGCGTCTTGTCTTTCAACCGAGCTCCAATCTGGCGTTCTCAACCACCTACACCGTTACCGTGGGGGCGGGAATCACGGACCTGACCGGCAACCCGCTGACGGCCACGGAGCAAATCACGTTTACCACGGCCGCAGCGCCTGCGCTGGCTCCAGCCATCCTTTCCGTATCGCCGCCGAGTGCCGGCCCGGGCGCTCAGGTTACCATTGCAGGTACTGGATTCCAGCCGACGCCGACCGCAAACAGTGTCACGTTCGACGGCGTGTCGGCGGAGGTGGTCAGTGCGTCGCTCACGAGTCTGGTGGTGCAGGTCCCAACCGGATCCGACGTAGGCGATCTCCTGGTGCAGGTAGGCGGCCTGACCAGCAATGCATTCCCCTTCTTCGTAGTCAACGTGCCGCCGGAGACAGGCGATGAGGTCAAGATCGGGGCCTCCGAGTCCGGTCCGTCCGACGTGGAGGTAGGACCTGACGGCGTCAAGGCGCTGGTTACCTATCCCACCTCCGGGAAGGTGCAGGAAATTGACCTTGAGACCACGCTCAGCAAAGGGGACGTGACCGTGGGAGATACCCCGTTCAAGGTCGTGATCAATCCCACCGGGACGCGGGCCTACGTCACGAACTTCGCCGATCACACCGTCAGCGTGCTGGATCTCACGGTGTCACCGCCGACCATCCAGGCCACCATCCCGGTAGGTCTGAACCCCACGGGCATCGCCGTGTCGCCAAACGGATCGAAGGTCTTTGTGGCCCAGAAGACCTCCCAAAGCGTTTCGATCATTGATGCGAATGAGGCCAGCCTGGCGTTCAACCAGCCGGTGGATCAGATCCGCCTGGGCAGTGAATCGGGTCCCGAGGATGTGGAAGCCGGGCCGGACGGCACGAAGCTGTATGTCGGAGGCCTGGGCGGTATCTACGTCATCGAACTTGATCCCACGTCGCCCGATTTTGAGAGCGTCAAGCACGTTTCCGAGAGCGGTACCGAAGATGTCGAGGTGGGCCCGGACGGCACCCAACTGTTCGCCGTCACCAAGACCGGGTTTATCCAGATCGTGGACATCGACCCGAACTCCGCCACGCCGTATGCAGTGGTGAATACGTCCGAGTCCGGTGTCGAGCGGGTCGAAGTGGGCCCTGACGGAACGCAGTTGTTTGCCACGACCTCCACCGGAGAGGTCAAGGTCTTCGCCATCACCTACGGGGTGGGCACGGCCGACGCGGTCACCTCCCTGAAGCCAGGCCTGCAGCTCATCGAGTCCATCCCGGTGGGCGTGAGTCCCCAGGGCATCGCGGTCTCACCTGCTACGGGTACCATCGTCGTGGCCAACTCCGAGTCTGCCGCGACAGAAGCTGTCTCGGTCATTGAAGGTGTAGCCGCCGAGACCTCCATTGATCTCCCAACTGACCAGCCGGGTCCGTTCACCGTGGTCCTCGACAACGCGGATACGGTCATGCTCGCCGCCAACGGAGTCGAAGTCTTCCGGCAGCCTGTTGCGGATATCGGCGAGCTCCGGATCGATGGAACGGACGGCGACGATCACCTGATCATCGACCTCTCAGGCGGCTCCCCGACGACCAACCTCCTGATCACATTTTATGGTGGTGATCAGGGTACTGAGGGTGATCAACTCACCGTGTCGGGCGCCAGTTCTTCGGACATCGAACATGTGTTCTACGATGAGCACTCCGGCCAGATCAACGTGGATGGGCTTGGCACCATCAACTACTTCGAACTGGAGCCTGTCACCGACAACATGGACGCGGTAAATCGCGTGTTCTCGCTCTCAGCGGGCGTGTCGCAGACCGTGACACTGTCTGCCGATGGCGACGGAGCCTCCGGCAACGGCCAGTCGTTCATAGACTCGGACAACGGCAGCGAGTCCATCACATTTGCGAACCCCACAGGGACGTTGGCCATCGTGGGCGATGCTGGCGCCGACGTGTTCCGAATCGGAGACCTGGATACGCCGGCAGGAACGCTGACCTCGCTGTCGGTGACCGGAGCGGCTGCCGCGGATTCCTTCTACGTTCGCCCGTCCGCCTTGTATCCCATCTCGGTCGACGGTGGAACGGCAGCTGTTTGCCCCGGCGACGTACTGACGCTGGATCTCGCTGGAATCGCGGGTGCCACGCTCTCGATGACGGGCGCAGGAACGGGCACGTGGACCTTCGACGCTCCCCATCAACCGGTGAGCTTCACCGGCATCGGCTCGCAGCCCAGCAGCAATGCCGACATCAGCCTCGCGCTCTCGCAGGGCATTGCGTACACGCTGGACAACAGTGGTTTGACGCTCACTGTTGAGAACGCCGGGACGCAGGCAGCCAGTTGTGTGCGAATCACCATTCCGGACGAACTGGTAGCAGACCTGACCGGCACATCGCTGGTGCCCTCGGACGGGACGCTGGCCGGGTCACCCCTGGTCTGGACCATCCCGGTGATGGAAGGAGAGACCACGGAAACGCTTACGATCACCGGACTCGTCTCGGGGATCATGCCCATCACGTATGGTCTGGACCTGAGCGTTGGTGGTGGGTCTGCCTCATCGGCCGGATTTACCATATCGCCGGGCTTCCGATTCCCGGCCAAGGCGCACGTGAACACGGCCATCGAGACCACAGTGAACATCACCGTGGGCGGAATGCCGTACAGCTACAACCGGCTCATTGTGGGTCTCTTCCAGGGCTCACCCGGCATCGACTCCTCCGTCTGGTGTTCGCAGCCGGAGTCCATCCCCACGCTGTTCGAGCCGCCGGGGTACATCGGATTCTGGCGCCCCTGCGGAGAGGGTCTGCCGCACCCGCTGCACGCGAATGACCTCTATGAGGATGACTTGGGCACGCTCTGGCTGGCCACCTGGGGGCACGAAGGGCTGTACAAGTCTACCGACAGTGGCTCTACCTGGGAGGCTGTCGAACCCAAGCTGAATGCGCAGTCCAACGGATCCACCGGGTGGGTGAACGTCTACGCCATCACCCAGGATCAGGCAGGAGTGCTGTACATCTCGGCAAACAACGGCGAGGTGTTCCGGTCCCTGAACGGCGGCGACGACTGGCAGAAGGTGGGCTCACTTCCCAACTATTCCGCGGACACGCCTTGGTCGCTGGAGGGGCACCCCACGCGGGCCGGGACTGTTTTTGCGGGCACGTTCGGTCGTGGCGTATTCATCTCGGATGACTTCGGGTTCACCTGGGCCCCCCTGGGAGGCGATGTGCTCAACGACGTCCTGCTGGCGGCTGACGCGGGGCACATATTCGATCTTGAAGTCTCTCCCGACGACCCGGACGTCCTGTTCGCGGGTACCGCTTCCGGCGTTTTTCGGGGCACCCCGTTCGCTGTGACGCCCAGTTGGACCCCGATGGGGCCGACCGTGACGCTGTCCGGTGGATCGACGGTCACGCCGGAGATTCGCACGCTTTCGTTTATCGATGACGCGGGAGGGGATGATGATCTGGTAGCCGGCTCCTGGGGCTTCGGTGTGTTCACCGCCGATGATCCGCTTTCCGCCACCGCGCTGACTCCGCTGGCCTTGCGAGAAGCGTATGTCAGCATGCTGATTCCGCTGGCCGACGGCGGGATCTTCGCCATCACCAAGGAAGGCGGTGCGCATGTCCTGGAGTCAGGCGCAACCAGCACGTCCGTGTCGGCGGAGACTGCTCTACCGGAGTCCTTTGTGCTGGACCAGAACTATCCGAACCCGTTCAATCCGGTGACGACGATTCGCTTCGGGATGGCCGAGTCGGGGTTTGCCAGACTGACCGTGATTGATGTGTTAGGCCGAACTGTCGGCACCCTGCTCGAAGGCGGTCTGGCAGCCGGGTACCACGAGGTCCAGTTTGATGCGTCCGGACTTCCGAGCGGCATTTATCTCTACGTGCTGGAGGGTGCGCACGGGCGCCTGACCAAGCGGCTCATCCTGGCGAAGTAGACGGCTTTAGCCGGGGCGTGCTACTTTGGCTGGGTGAAGCTGCAACGCATAATCCTCCTCGCCCTGATCTTCGGCGGCCTTGCCCTGCCGTCGAGTGCCCAACGCTTTGACCTGGACCTTCGTGCGGCCCTGCAGGCGGGAGAGGAGCCCGTAGTGGAGCAACTCGTCCAAGCCAACCGCTTGGCAGTCAAGGCGGAAGCGGACTCGCTACTGCACAGGGTACTCGTCGAGCATATCGCAGGTCGGGCCGAGGCGGCTGGCACGGCACTGGACCAGGCCCGGATGCTGGCTGGCGTCTTCGAACGGCTGTTTGGGGAAACCAGCATCGCGTCGTCGGTCTCACTGGCCGGGAGCCTTTCGCGCGAAGAGCAGGCAGAGAAACTCCGCGCGGACAGTCTCGAGGCCAGGGCCACAGCGCTGCGGGCATCCCGGGATACCCGAGAAGAAGCCCTGGACCTTTACAACCAGGCCCTCGCCGTCTACGAACGCCTTGGTGACGCGCAGGGCGAGGCCGCGGCCCGCGGGGGAATCGGCTACCTGCACTGGTTTCTGGACCGCTCGCGCTACCTGGAAATGAACCTCGCAGCCCTTCGCGCCCGGGAGGCCGCCGATGACCGGCAACTCATAGGCAATTCCCTCTATGACGTGGGCTTGGCCTATCAGGCTGTGGAGCGCAGTCCGATGGACGCTCTGCACTACTACAGGCGGTCAGACAGCATTCGCGCTGCCATCGGGGACTCGCTGGCCATGAACCGCATGCTTCCGGTCATTGCCAGCCTGTACCGCTCGATGGGGGACCTGGCCATGGCCCGACGCTACTATGAGCGGGCGATCGTGGCCAACGCGTGGGCCGGCGATGACCGCCGACTCGCCATCAGTGAGCGCAACCTGGGGGTCCTGCTCTCGGAGATGGGATTCCACTCGGATGCGCTGGGACATCTGCGTCGGGCGCTGGACGTCTACGAGGCGAATGAGGATGCGGAGAATGCAGCCCCGGTAATCAGCTGGATGGGCGTGGTCCACCGCCGGCTCGGAGACTATGAGGCAGCCATCGAATCGTATCAGCGCGCCATCGAAATCGCGAACGAGGTGGACAACCCCGAGTGGCTGGCCGATGCCTACAACAACCTGGGGGTGGTCTTTGCCTTTGCGGACCGGTACGACCGGGCCGCGTCCTACTACCGGCGCGCTCTCACCCAATTTGAGTCCATCGGAAGTGCTCGCGGGAGACTTGACGCCACACTCAACATTGCGGATTCGCACTTCGAATTGAAGGAGTACGGCCCGGCGGAGGAGTTTGGGGACCGGGCATTGGTGCTTGCCGACTCGGTAGGTGATCCCATTCGAACAGGGCGCGCGCTGGGAACGCTGGGCAGCGTGTATGCCCGGACAGCGCGAATTGCCGAGTCGGACCGCGCCTTCGACCGCATTCTCGAACTGGCCGCGGAGATGCGCATGCCGGAGATGACGGCCGGGGCCCTCATCCAGCGTGCCGAACTGGAGGCCGAGCGGGGCGAGGCACAGCGGGCACTGACGGACTACGAGGCGGCCTTCGAGGCGTTGGAGCGAACCCGAATCGCCCAGTCCACCGATGAGGACCGGGCGGGATACCTTGCGCAGCAGCGGTATGCCTACGAAGAGTTCACCCACTTCCTGGCCGAGCAGCACGCTGTGGACCCGGACGGCCCATACCTGGATCGGGCCTTTGAGTACGCGGAGCGCGGCAAGGCACGGGCCTTCCTGGACCTGTTGGCCGAGGCACTGGCGGACGTGGAAGCCGGGGTGGACCCTGTATTGCGAGCCCGCAGCACGCAGCTAATGGAGGCCATCACGGAGGCAAGGCAGACGCTGACGGCAGGCGGAGCCTCGGGCACACGCGGGGAATCCGCAGCCGGCGTGGTGGCCCTCGACAGTCTTGAGGCGGCCTACGACCAGATCAAGCGGGATATCAGGGCCTCCAATCCGCGGTATGGTGAACTCCAGTACCCTTCGCCCGCCAGCCTCTCTGAGGTGCAGGCAAGCCTTCTGGATGCCGGGACAGTGCTCCTTCAGTACGCGGTGGGCGATTCGTCCACCACGCTGTTGGCCGTGACGACGGATGAGGCCGAGATGTACCGCCTTCCGGGCCGCGATGTCATCCAGGATCGCGTGGAGTTGTTTCGATTCGCACTCACCAATCAGAACCAGGCAGACGCCTCTGTCTACGCCACCGGGGCCTTTGCCCTGTACCAGTTGATTGTCGAACCCGCGGCGGGCCTTGTGGGCGAGGCCGATCGGCTCATCATTATTCCGGACGGTGCGCTGCATTACGTGCCGTTCGAGGCGCTTGTCACGAGCCCCGCTGCGTCCGACGATTTCGGCGAACTGAGCTACCTGGTCACGTCGCACCAGGTGACCTACGCGCCCTCCGCCTCGGTCCTGCTCCAGCTTCGAGAGAGCAGATCTGATTCGAAAGCGGCTGAAGGGCTTCTGGCCCTGGGGGATCCGGTCTTCACGCCCGAGTCCGGACTGGCCCGCCTGCCGTATTCGGGTCAGGAGGTCGATGCCATTGCAGGGATGTTTGGGTCAGCTCCTGTGCAGTTGTTCACCGGTGATTCGGCATCCGAGCAGGGACTGAAGTCCGCATTGACGAATAGGTCCTACAAATACCTGCACCTGGCCACGCACGGGCTGGTCAACGAGGACCGTCCGGACTTCTCCGGCATCGCACTCGCGCCGGGATCCAGTGACCAGGACGGTTTCCTGCAGGCCGCCGAGATCTTCAACCTCCGAATTGATGCAGACATGGTTGTGCTGTCCGCCTGCGAGACTGGCCTTGGACGGATGGTACGGGGCGAAGGGCTGGTAGGCTTGACGCGGGCATTCATGTATGCCGGTGCGTCTTCGGTGGTGGTGAGCCTATGGTCGGTGGCGGACGAGTCGAC
Source organism: Rhodothermales bacterium (assembly GCA_013003255.1). Taxonomy (GTDB): domain Bacteria; phylum Bacteroidota; class Rhodothermia; order Rhodothermales; family UBA10348; genus JABDJZ01. The sequence goes on along the minus strand of JABDJZ010000534.1, from coordinate 2,251 downwards.
GGCCGTCCTTATGGAGCGGTTCTACGAGGGCCTGACTACCTCCGTTGCCCGGGAATCTGCGTTGGCACAGGCCAAGCGGAGCCTGATTTCTGAGGGCACGTTTGCGCACCCGTTCCACTGGGCCCCGTTTGTGATGGTGGGCGAGGGCGGGCCCTGATGCCCCCTGCTCCGGCGCCTAGCTACCGGAGGGCGGTGTTACCACGCCGTACTGGACCAGGGAAGCCGCCGCGTCTACTACGGACTCACTCGCGGGGCGAAAGGACACGCCGGTCAGGGACGTGACGTACTCCGATTCCACGTGGGGTACGACCCCCAGGTCCGTGATGATCGACCGGAGTGACGAATCAAAGCGCGATGCAATACGAATGACAAACGCCGGAAATTTCCGAACGGGGACCTTCTTGGCAAAGTCGGGTCGGGACTTCTTCACCAGCTTGGCCATGTCCTGCATGGAGATGGAATCGCCGGCACCGATGAGCCGTCTGCCCGCCACTTCGCTGGTCATGGCTGCGATGTGAAGCCGGGAGAGGTCCCGGACATCCACCACGGCAAACGATATCGGAGGCACGGCCGGATACGCGCCCTCCAGCATCAGCTTGACAACGGCCAGTGACGTGCCGATAGTCTGGTCCAGAGCAGGCCCGAGGACGAATCCGGGGTTCACGCTGACCAGGCGATCCTCCCACCCGTGCTGGTACGTCCAATCCCACGCGGCACGCTCTGCGCGGACCTTGGACACCTGATAAGCCGAAAGCTTGGACCATTCGGCATCCGTCCAATCGCCCTCGGAGACCGTGAGGTTCTTGGGCCTGTTGGGCCGGTACATCATGGCCACGAGCGATGAGGTCAGGATGACCCTTTTCACATCGGCCTCCCGGGCGGCGTCCAACACTCTCAGGGTTCCGGCCTTGGCCGCGGGGACCAGGGCTTCCCGGTCTTTGGGTTGGTCAAGAGGGAACGGCGAGGCTACGTGCATGACGTAGTCGCATCCCTTGGCCGAGTCACTCCAGCCGTCGGCCTGATTCAGGTCCAACTCCAGCAGCGACAGGCGTTGGCAGGAGGCTCCATGGCCTTCCAGTGTTTTGCGCAGGGCGGCCTCCTTGGACAGCGATCGCACCGTTCCCCTCACACTGTGTCCGGCCTTGAGCAGGTCCAGAGTGATTTGTTTGCCGATGAAGCCGGTTACTCCGGTGACCAGAACGGAAGCCATGTGCGTTGCTGTTGGGTGCGCGTCGACTAACGGCCCCCGGCGCGGGGGGGTTCATCAGGAGATATTTCGGTACCGGACTTAATTCGCAGGAATCGGCTGCCGATAACAAACCTGCCAGATGTATCCAGGCGCAACCCCGGGTACAGTTTCTACCGCCATCGCTCCATCCCTCATCGCAACAAAGCAGCGAGGAAAGCCATGGCTTTCGGTGATTTTACTCGCCTCAATACCAATCTGGGCGCACTGCAGGCTTACAACAAGCTGCAGGAGACCAACTCTCAGATGTCCATGCGTCAGCTCCGGCTGGCCACTGGCAAGCGCATCAATTCTGCCGAGGATGACTCGGCCGGTTTTTCAATTGCCTCATCGCTTCGGTCCAAGATTCGGGGACAGGCTCAGGCCTCATCGAATATTGGAGACGCCAAAAGCATGCTCACCGTTGCAGAGGGTTCGCTGGAATCCGTGATGGAGATTCTCCAGACCATGAAGGAGAAGACCGTTCAGGCTGCGAACGACACGATGAGTTCGACCGAGCGCACCGCCATCGACAATCAGCTCACGGCACTCTCGGCAGAAATCACCGACATCCTGGGTGATTCCAAGTTCAACAACGCGTCGCTGTTCACGTCCTCGGCATTCAATTTCCAGGTGGGCGAAGGCGCAAGCGACTCATTCGCCGTGACCGTTGGGACCATGTCCGTGGACCAGCTCGGCGTGCAGTCAGGGGCCCTGGACGTTTCGTCCGCCTCGGCGGCCACAGCCCTGTTGTCCACGATTGACAGCGCCATTACCACCATTTCCAACAAGGTCGGGTCTGTAGGCGACAGCCAGAAGCGACTCACCTTCAAGCAGGACGCGATCAACATCGCAATCAACAACAACGAGGCGGCACACAGTCGCATCATGGATGCGGACTTTGCCACTGAACAGATGGAGATAGCCAAACTGTCCATCCTTCAGCAGACCGGCATCGCGTCCCTGGCGCAGGCCAACTCGTCGGCATCAGCGGTGTTGAACCTGCTATAGGTCGCACACCCAGGC
>JABDJZ010000508.1 GCA_013003255.1 Rhodothermales bacterium | reverse complement strand
CGACACGCCTTGCGAGAAAACATCCCCAGCGCCCGATGCGGCCGCCTCGAGCCTGTCGGTTAGGCCTTGGGGGTAGGCCGCCGCGCCGCCGCCTGCCCGGCCCAAGGGACGGCAGCATTGAATGGGGCACCGCTATTCAACTTATCTGGCGGGATTCGACCACTGTAAGTTCAGTTCGCTGTCTTAGTGAACTTTCACGGCCGCTTTTTGGGCGATTAGGTTGAATCGGGGCCGGATTTTCAACTGCCGCCGATGGCCGAGCGTCCCTCCGGCCTCTAGCTGAAGCCTGGCCGCGCTCCAACAGACACCAACTGTACGTCCCCGCGCGTGAGCCTGAAAACCCGCTGAAATCGACCGCTGGTGCGTATTTTCTCTTCTTGCGGCCGCTCGCGCGGTCCGCACCCCTGTTCCCAAATACACGGACCCATGCGCTTATCCTATGACCGAGCTGCTCTCTTCCTGGTCCTCTCCTTTACCGCCTTCCCTCTCCCTCAAGACGCCTCAGGCCGGCAGTTCGTGCTGGCCAGCCACGACTTCCTCCCGGCAGCCGTCTCTTCCGAAGAAGCGCCCTTGAGGCTGCTAAGTCTTGGAGTCGCTATCCCCATCCGGATTGGGTCTGCCAGCACTACGCAGGGCGTTCGATTCCGGCAGATGAGTACGGACCCGACCGACAACTGGCCCAGTGGAGTGTCGTCTTCCGGGCCGTATCGGGAGATCCGCTACGAGGTATCTGTCACATTGCCGATGGGGTCTGACTGGACCTCGACGGTGTACGTCTCACCGGGGATCGCCTCAGACCTCAATGCTCCAATTCAGAATGCCGACTGGGATTTTCGCGGGGCACTCTTCTTCGAGAAGCAGGAGCGTTGGGGGCTCGGTGTGACCTATCGAAGTGGCTTTGATCTTCAACTGGTGCCGCTTCTGAAGCTGTACCGGAGTCTCGGATCTTCGCTGGATCTCGAGCTCTTCCTGCCCAGCCGTGCCGCCGTGTGGAAAACCACTGCCCGGAATCGCCGGTACGGGTTACTCTTTCAGTTGACCTCAGGTGCCTATCACCTTGGGACGGAGACCATCAGTGAGGCTGACCACACGGTGATGACTATCGGCCCGGGATTCCGGGGCCCGCTAGCCGGGGGTAAACTGGGGTGGCAGTTCTCTGCGGGCTTTGCCTTTGTCAACGATATAGAGTTCGGGACGGGTGATGGCGAGGTGACCGTGAGCCAGGGGACGGGGCTTTCGCTTGGACTCGCGCTTCTGGCGTTGTGAGATGGTCAGTGCCAACCACGGCCCTCCGGCTGCTGCTGGTGTTCACCGCCGCAAGCCTCCTCGCAGCGTGCACCCCCGCCAGCCTGATCCCGCCCAGAGGTGCCCCGGGCAACACGGAGGCAATTCTGATTCTGCCGGGACTGGGTATGACCAAGGCCGGTCTGCGTGACATGAGCACATTCTCGCACGTGGCCGACAGTGCGGGTTTCGAGGTATACGTCTTCGACTACCGCAGCCGGCGAAGCGTCGAGCGAGGCGTGGATCGACTCATCCAACTCATGGACGAGAACGATCTGGACCGATACCAGAGGGTCCACGTCTTCGCCTACATCCTGGGCGGATACACGCTAAACCTGGCCTTGGAAGAGGCTCTGGTTCCCAACCTTGGCCACGTGGTCTATGACCGGAGTCCGCTGCAGGAAATGGCGCCCAAGCTGGGATCGACCGGCGCGTTTGGTTTACTGGCCTGGTTGGCAGTCGGACCCATTCTCGCGGACCTTGCAGGGACGGAGTACACGCCCTTGGAACGCGCGCGGCAGCGCCCGGCCGACGGAGAGTCCGGGCGACGTATAGGCATCATCATGGAGAACCGAGCAACCCGCTTCATTCGAAAACGAAAGGACCGCGCACTAGCAATGCGTCCCCTCACGTTTGACCCGGATGCGCTCGGCCAGGCCTACGATGACGTGCTGCACGTCCCGCTGAATCACGACGAGATGTATCGCGCGTTTGACATCATCGGCCCCGAGCTACTGCATTTCTTTCGCTTCGGCGCGTTTAGCACGGAAGCGTCAAGGGTGCCGCTAAATATCGATCCTTTTCAGCGCTGATCCCCCTGGCGAAGGGTCTTGGCAACGGCCGCCAAGCGGCGCGGGATAGTGATCAGCATCCCGAAAACCATGGTCGCCAGCCCAACCCAAACGGCCTCCTCTGCCCATCCAGAGCTTGCGAGCGCCGCGCCCGCAAGGCACGCCAGCGTAAGCAAGAACATCCGCTGCGGCTTGGCCATCGGGCCATGGAACGGATGGCCGCCGCCGATGCCCGCGGCGAGGGCCCGGACATAGGCCACGAGAAGCGCCAGCACAGCTGCGGACCAGCCGAGTACTTCGCCGCCGGGCCACTGAGAGCGAGCGGCCACGTACCCGGCTGCGACTATGAGCATGACGTCCTCAAGGCGGTCCGGAAACTCGTTAAAGAGATTCCCCAATGGACCGCTGCGACCGCCCTCCACCGCCACGAGTCCGTCAAGCATGTTGGCCAGCAGCCTGAGCTGGATAAAGAGGGCCGCCCCGACCAGGAGCAGCCACCGGTAGGGCAGCTCAGGCAAGACAGAGGCGGCAGCCAGCGCGCCGGTCCCTGCAAGAGCAAACACCAGGCCCCAGATGGAAATGACATCCGGGCGAACGCCTCGGCTGGCCAGGCTCGATGCGAGCCCTTGGGCCCAACCTTTACTGCGCGTCTTGATGGGGCGTCTTCCGGCGTCGCTCATGTATCCGTGCCCAGTTTGCGAACGGCCGCCTCGAGATCAGCAGCGATTCGGTTGTAGGAATCCTTCCCCGGAGGGAGCGCGGCGTAGCTTCGCGGCTCGCCTATGCACAAGGTCAGCTTTCGAGGACGGGGAACGGCGGCACCCTTGGGGAGCGCCCGGTGTGCGCCTCGCAGGTAGCAGGGGATGACCTGGACCTCGGATCCAGCCGCGAGGTGGCCGATGCCGGGCCGGAAGGTCCCCAGTTCACCGGAGGTGCTTCGCGTGCCTTCGGGGAAAATGATCAGGATGTTGCCATCGTTGCGAAGCAACTCGCGGCACAGGACGAGGCTGGCCGCTCCGCGGGCCTTTCGTCGAAATGGGAGGCCATTAACAACGATGGACGAGAAGGCGCTGCTGGGGAGTCCTTTGAAGAAATAGTCGGCCGCAGCTGCCGGGAAGGCCCGATGCAGATAGCGGAGTGGGATCGAAGAAACCAAACACGGCGCGTCCAGGTGACTTTGGTGATTGGCTACCAGAATGAACGAAGACCCGATGGGAAGTCGCTCGGCACCGATGATTTCATAGCGGTGGTAGAGTCTCAGCCACGCCCGGATGATCAGCGCCGCCGCCGTCCGAAGCGCATACATCCACAGATGAGGCTCTCGCGGAAACCCCTGTAGGAGTTCGCTCAGACGCTGATCCCGGTCCGCGGCCGGCTCATAGGTCCACGCTGAGCCCTCGGGCATCTCAGTAGATGTCATGGAACCACCGCACCGTGTGGAAGAAGAGTGGCGCGACGAAGATGAGGCTGTCCAGTCGGTCCAGAATTCCTCCGTGGCCGGGGATGAGCGATCCCATGTCCTTGACGCCGAGGTCCCGCTTGATGGCGCTGATGGTGAGGTCCCCCAGTTGGCCTCCAACTCCGACAATCAGCCCCGTCAGAACCAGTTCTATCCAACCGAAGTGAGGAAACGAAAAGTGTAGTAGCCAGGGCAGCGCCATCGAAACCGCCACGGCGCCAAGCGAACCCCCAACGGTCTTGTTCGGACTGACATTGCTCCGAAGCTTCCTTCTGCCAAAGGCGCGGCCAAAGATGAACGCGGCGACATCGTTGATTTGGACAGCGAACACCAGGTAGAGGATGTAGCCGAAGAAATTGTTCGAGTTGGCAAGGAAGGCCATGTGGCCGAACATCCAGCCCATGTAGATGAAGCCCACAATGGAGAGGCTGACCAGTTGCAGTTGGCCTTCGGCCTTGTTGAGCAGGACCGGGAGTGTCACCAGCAAGGCGATCATGAACACCGGCGTGGCCATGAACATCCCGTACCATCCGTCCATCCCGGTCCGTGGGTCCTCCATGACTTCCAGAAGACACAGCGCGGCAATGCCCAGGTACACCGCTCCCATGTACCACCAGTGTCGGTGAAGCCCTGTGGCTCGGGCGAACTCCCGGAAACCGAGTATGGACAAGATGCCGAGCCCCAGAATCGTGGCCTCGCGCCCTAGCCAGACGGCGCCAAAAATGAGCGGGGCCATAAAGATCCACCCCCGGTACGTGTCCCATACCGCAGCCACGTCCCGCCCCATCACGCGGCCCAGAATCAGCAGGATCAGACCGGCCACCGCCAGTACACCTCCGGTGATGGAAGCGTAGAAGAGGAATACCGGATCCAGGGAGTCCAGAAAGGGCATCGGTGTTCAGTCTTCGGTGTGGCGCGATCCTCGGCGACCGGGTGGCGGTGCCGCGCGACGTTCAGCGACCCATGAGGTACATCCCACCCACAAGCAGCACCATCCCCAGGACGTTGATGGGTTTAATGGGCGTTCCGAAAGCGGCCAGGCTGATCAGTGCCGCGAAGATAAATGTGCTGGCATAGACGGGGTAGAGCACGGCCAATGAGCCCCCGCGCTTGAACGCTGCCACGAATAAGACCATCACGGCGATGTAGCACACCACGCCCGTGAGGATCCGCGGATTGAGTACGTACGAGGCGAGTCCACCATCCGCCGCGTCGGCGCCGCCCTTGTAGAGAAACTGTCCGAGCGCGCCCAGGATGGCGGCAGCCAGGAACATCAAAACCGAGGATACGGGAGTGTTCATGGGTGGGGAGGAGAGGTTTGGGGTGCGGCAGTATAGCCTCTGAATCGTCGCGGTGGATCATTTCATCATAAGCGGCTTATGATATAGCGTGAATGACGCCGTCAGATCATATTTGGCTGAGATTGGACGCAGGGGTGGTCGCCGAAGCCGACGAAACTTGGATCCGGAAACCGCTCGACGAATGGTTCGGGTGCGCGAAGCCAGGCGTGCATTCAGGCGCTTCCATGGCCTGTGCTTCTGGTCGTCATCCCCCGACCTTCAGATTGGGGCCGATGATGTGGAGTGGGTCAGGCAGAGCCTGATGCGGCACGGCAATGAGGAAGCCTGGGAAGTCGCAGACCGGCTCTGAAAGGCTGGTTTCAACCTGGACATCGTAATCAGTCAACCCGGTTTCATCAGGAGCCTCGTCTCCCGTGATGGAGAGACGACGCAAATGGACTGGGCTCGGGACTCAGCCTGGAGGTTCATGCCGGTGCAGGCTACGCCGCTTGGTAGGTACTCCCTCCACGAGGTCGATGTGGCGACCAACAAGGTCCTGGCACTGGCGGGACGGGATGAACCGAGAGACTATTTGGACATCCACTACATAATCGGCAACATCCTCG
>JABDJZ010000494.1 GCA_013003255.1 Rhodothermales bacterium | reverse complement strand
TCACGTTCTCAAGCTTGTATCCGGTCGTCCGGTAGATGTCCGCGAATGCGGCCGTGGTATCGAAGAACGAGACCTTATAGACCTTGTCCGGATCGATTGCGGATTCATCCACCACATTGACGGAAATCGAACCGGTCCCTATTCCTTCGGTGGGCGCTGAAGTGTCCGTACTGGCACTGGCGCGGACGTAGCCAGCCGCTCTTGACCGGGGTACCACGATGGCGACGTTGGGCGTGAATCCACGGACCTGACTGGCCTGGTCCACGCTTACGTTGAATGAGTTTTCCTGCGGATCGACCGGCGCCGCGTTGGGATTCGGCGAGTCATCTCCCGGGACAAAGCCGCGGTCATAGGCCACCAACGCGTAGTAGTAGGTCTTCCCATTGGTCACGTTGCGGTCCACGTAGCTGAACTTGAGGCCGGTATCCGAACCCATATTGAACCAGGCGGTGTTCTCAAGTACCGGAACCGTCCCCTGGATCCCGTTGACCAGGTCCCACTGTGCCAGGGGTTTGTTGTAGGTAGGCACTCCGAATACATCGGTGACCAGTCGTGCGTCCGAGAGCAGCGGATCGGTCCCCTTGAAGAGCTTGTACCCTTCAAAGTCGAACTCCTGCGTAAAGCGGTCATAGCTCGCGACGGAGAGCGTGTCCCAGGACAGAATCACCTCGCCATCACCGGCCTGTGCGCGAAGCTGAGGCACGATCGGAGGCTGTGCAAATCTGTAGTCCGCGTTGTAGATGCGCTGGACAGTCTCACGGTTCTTGAAGAAGTCCTGCTCATCCTGGCCGAACAGCCAGGCCGTAGAGAAGAAGTCCGTGCGCCCAGCCCGGAGACCGACCGGTCCTGAACTGAAGTTGAGGAACGGCTCAACATCGGCGACGAACTCATCCGGGTCGGTACCCACCTGGAATTGGGAGTCGCGAATGCGGGCCCACATCCAGGTGTCGTCGCGCAGGTTGTCCCCACTCTCGTAGAATGGGCGCGAGCTCAAGTGGAAACCGGTCAAACCAATTTGGTCACTCTCGTCCACGTCCAGTTCGTCGAAATTCGGCTCACGGATTGTCGGGACGCCATCGGCTTCCCCCTCATCCGGGCCGGTGTACTGAACGTCAAACGGCCCGACGCCATCCCGGCCGTAGTCATCGTTGACGAGTTCGCCCTGATCAAATTGACCGTTTCCATTGGCGTCGTCGAAGCCGCGCCAGTCCATGTTCTCATCGCCGGTCCACCACACCCCGACGTGGTAGGCCGGGCGCTCTTCTATCGGACCGTTGAACGCCTCAAACCGCACCATATCGTAGTTGGATTCAGCGTACGCGCGGATGGCTTCCTGCCCTTCGATCCGGATCCCGGGACCCCCAAAACGCTCCTCATCTACAATGCCGTCCTCATCATTGTCCAGCCCATCAAGATCATCCGCGGGGCTTTCCAGGAAGGCGAAACCCGTATAGCCGAGCTCGTAGGTGCCGCCAGCCTGATGCTGACCTATGCCGTCCTGATCCCACCCGTAGGCAATATCCAGCTGAGGGTTGAACGCTGCGTTCTCGTCACCCTCTTCGTTGCCAAGTCCGTAGTCAACAAACTGTGCGAAGAAAAGCCCCGTCTCTTCCAAGCCCGTCGAGACATCCTCCAGCGCCCCGTACTCGGTGTCTCCCTTGTTCGTGATTCTGTAGATCAGGAACATCGTGTCCTCGGCCAGAATGTTGGCCCACTGCAGGATGCGGACGTTCATCTGCAGGCCCAGACCTCCCATGGTGGAGTCGGCAGAGTTCGGGTAGAAGACGCCGAACTGACTGTAGGGTCTGCTCAGCGTCGAATCTATCAGGTAGTTGTAGTCCTGGAGGTCATCCATGACATAGAAGCTCTCCAGGTCGGCCGAGAGGATTCCCTTCCCTCCGAGACCGTTCCAGAACCCTGACCACCCTGAATCCTGCTCCTGAAGCTTGTCGGGCCAAAACTGTGGCCAGGAATTGGAGTCATCGCTCAATGCCGGGGTGGGCTCACGCAATCCAGTGACCGGATTGCGGCGCAGCGGGTTGTGAAATCCGGGCAGGGGAAGCCATCCCCAGACGGTGCCGTAGGGACCGACGAAGGTCCCCGCATCACGGTACTTCACCGAAACGGGATTGAGCAGCGTATCCGGGACGGAAGCATCCCAGTACTGTGGCCATCTGCTGCCTCGCTCGCCGCGGACGTTGCCAGCAACCACCACAGCCACACCATCGATATGGCGACCGCCTACAGCACGCGGCCACACCCCCCATGGAGAATCGCTCCAACGCGAAAGCTCACCGTGATTACGGAAGTTGGTCTCGATGAGGTTGCCGTCGAGAATACCGCGTGCGATTGACAGGTCGCTACCCCGGTACTCGGGCGGAATCGTGCTTCCTTCCTGGGCTACCGCAACCGTCGAGGTCAGGCCAAGCACCAGGGCAACCAGCAGAAGCCGAGCCGGGCGGGCCGCGAGCGAGTAGATCATGTTCTCAGACAAGTATCCGATCGTTGGAGTTGGGCCTGCGTATTGAGGCTAGAAGTCGTACCGAAGGCCCAGGGTCACGCGGCGCGGTGCCGAGAACCAGCCCTGGTTGAAATAGAACTCGTCCAGGGTATTGACACCACCGACCTGAGCGCCCGTCCGTCGGAACAGTTCGGCAGTCACGGACTCATCGCCGCGTCCGGTGTCCGAGTAGACCCCGTAGTGGGTCATCGCATCGAAAATATTGTCGATTTGCAGTGTGGCCGACAGGCCATCTACAAACGACGGCCGCCAGAAAGCCCGCAAGTCCGAGCTGAACCCGGCTGGACGATCATCGTCGTTCTTGACGTAGGACGTGATGAAATTGCGGATCGTGGTGTAGGGTGCGCCCGTCTGATACCGGTTGATAAGCGTGAGTCTGAGGCCGCTGCTGGGCGCGTAGGTAACGCTGTTTGTCAACACGTGCCGGCGGTCCCAATCGAGTCGTACAAGGGTGAGAATGTCCTCCTGCCCGGAGTTGAAGCGATCGAAGGCCTCCGTCGGGTTCGATGCCGTACCATTCGCAAACTGGAGCGTATAGTCCACATCCCAGTTCAGGCCGCCAACGGGTCGCTGGAACAGTGAGAAGGTGATGCCTCGAGAGGTACCTACGTCACGGTTGATGTACCTGACGGCGAAGTTGGTCGTCAACACATCCCGTCGGATCTCAACACCCGTGAGGTTTCGAATGTCCTTCGAGAAGATTGTCAGCTCCATACCAAGACTCTCGGTGAGCCCCTGCTGAAGTCCGACTTCGAAATGCAGTGTTCGCTCCGGATTTAGACCGGCGTTTCCAAAATTCGTGGTGGACGAAGCCGGGTTTACCTCGTAGTTCGGGTTGGTATACAGGATCGATAGCTGCGGGGTCTGGAAGAACAATCCTGAAGAGAACCGCACCACACCGGTAGCTGAAATCGGGAAGGCAATGCCCAGTCGGGGCGACAGCTGCCGGCGCGCCGGTGCCTTCTGCCTGTTCGAAACCAACTCGCCTGTATCAAGGTCTGGAATCTGCTCCTGCCCAGCCTGGCCCCAGTCAATGGGGATGTCATAGTCAGGCTCGAAGTAATCGAACCGGACACCGATGTTCACAATGAGGTTGCGCACTTCCATCTTGTCCTGGATGTAAGCGGCCAACTCGAACGGATTCGTCTGGAGCGTGTCCCGTCCGTAAATGTCTACCGACGGCATCGGCTGCCAATTGGTGCGCGGCCCGATTTCGATGCCGAAGCCGCCATTATCCAGCTTGTGGAAGCGCCCGGACAACCCGGCCTTAACCTGGTGGCTCTTGTTGACCTGGCTGGTGTAATCCGCCAGGACGGTGTGTGTGGACGTGAACTCGGATCCAATGAAGAGATCGTTGCCTCCTACGTCGAATGCGTTCGGGCCCTCAAGTCCTCCCAGTTGGGGCGACTGAAGCCGCGAGTCCAGCAGCCCTGTCTCCTCGAAGTCTGACGGTATGTCGAAAAGTCTGGAACCGCCCTTGTCCTGCAGATAGCTGTAGTTCAGGGCCGCGAAGGAGTTTGCGTTGACCGCATAGCGCAACCCGAGCAGGTGAAACTGGCTGTTGAAGTAGTAGCTGTTGGTCCCATCCGGCACATACTTGCGCTGGTGGCTGGAGCCCCGGCCAGAGCCGTCCTGATAAATCAGGTTGTAGTCCAGATTCACGCCTGGCGCGATGCGGTAAGTCAGCGTCGAGTTGAACGAATATCTTTCGTTGTGGCTGGGAACGAATCCCTGATCTCCTGTGGACTCGATGAGCCAGGTCTGGGGGTTCCCCGAGGTGAGATTCTGAGAGGAGTCCGAGGGTGCAAACAGTCGGCGCCCGATGACGTGGCCCTCCTCGTACCAGTAGCGCCCCGTAACCCGAAAACCGAGTTTGTCCTGAATGATCGGCCCCCCGATGGACAACTGACCGTCCCGGCGTCCCGGAAAGCCGGCCGCCTCGTAGTAGGGCACGAACTCCGGCTCGAAGTCTTCGGGGCTCAGTAGTGACCCGGCGTCGCCTCGACGTCGCACGAACTCCAATTCGCGGCCGCTGGCGATCCCGCCGACCTCGGTCGAGAACGAGCCGGTCCAAGCCGAAGGCACGTCCTTGGTGACAATGTTGACCACGCCAGAAAGCGCCTGCCCGTATTCGGCGTTAAAGACTCCGCTGATCACCTCCAAGCCGGAGATCATGTTCTTCTCCACCTCGAATGCCGCCGAGTTGCTGTACGGGTTGTTGATCGGGACCCCGTTGACCATATAGGAAACCTCACCCGTCCGTCCGCCGCGGAAGTGGCCGTCCACAACACCGGCCTGCAGGTTGATCACCTGTCCGATGCTCTGGACCGGCAGGGCCGCGATCTCCTCGCCGTCGACAAAAGACGTGGTTGTCGTCCGGTCCATCTGAACCAGCGGCCGCTCAGCCGTCACAACGATCTCCTCCCCCTCGAATATCTCCTCACGCATCTCGACGTCAACCGGAGTCGTCTTGTCAACGATGACCTTGACTTCCTCGACACGGACCTCCGCAAATCCCACGAAGCGGAAGATGACCGTGTAGGTCCCTGGCTTGACGTTGACTATCTGGTAAAACCCGTCGAAGTCAGAAATTGTCCCCTGGCCTGTTTCCTCGATGAGGACCTGAGCGCCGGGCAGGGTCTCGCCTGAGCCCGCTACGGAGATGTCTCCGGCAATCTTGCCGTAGAGACCGGGAACCCGCTCGTCGGGGGAGTTAGCCGCTTCTACTTCCTGAACCGCTATTCCTGCCAGGAGCAGCGAGACGAGGAGGGCGGCGTGAAAACCTTTTCGCGGAAGGAATACAGATACAGCCGTCACGGTTCTTGGCCTGGATTGTCCGTCAGATTCCGGATAAACAAAGAGCGTCGCGAGAGACAACGCGTGGGTAGGCCGCAGAAGCGCTTGCAGCAAGAATTCCTGCAGTCAGAGGCAGGGTATGAAAACGCTTACAACCCTTCAAGACCGGCTGCCAAAGAAGACTTGGGGCGCGATCTGGAGGGGTCGATTTAGCAGAAAACCCACCAACCTTCGGGCGGTGCCGAGTCGTCTCTCACTGCGGCGCGCCTCCGTCAGTCACTCGCTCTCGAAAGATCATGTCGGAGTTTTCTGCGGTAGCGTTCAAGTCCTACCCAAACGCAAAAAGCCCCGGACCCTTTCGGATCCGAGGCTTTCGTGTGCTCCCCGGGTAGGATTCGAACCTACAACCCTGCGGTTAACAGCCGCATGCTCTGCCATTGAGCTACCGAGGAGTGGCAGGTCGGAAAAATACCTAGAGCAATTGAAGGTTCCAACGGTTCACGGAAGCTTTCAAAAGCTCGTCAAACT
>JABDJZ010000488.1 GCA_013003255.1 Rhodothermales bacterium | reverse complement strand
GTGCAGGACCAGTCGAAGGGACTCGCGGCTTGTGATGTAGCCGCCGATGGTCCGTTGCCAGGCGGCGCGTTCCGTCTTCGATACCCGCGCGTACCCGAAACCGGGCAGATCCACGAAATAGAATGCGTCGTTGATCCGGTAGAAATTAAGCGCGCGGGTCTTGCCGGGCTGCCCACTGGTCCGGGCCAGCGACTTCCGGTTCACCAAACGGTTCAGCAGCGAACTCTTGCCGACGTTGGACCGCCCGATGAAAGCGATCTCGGGGTCCCCTGGCGGTGGCAACGTCGCCAGGTCGGGCGCAGCCCGTTCGAATTCGGCATTCTTGATCTTCACGGCTCCTCGGGTGGATGACGAACCGTTCGGGTTCGGTCCGGCCTAGCCGACCGGCGTCATGTGACTGCGAACCGTCGAGCCGAGTGCGGCCGGGTTCTTGACAATGACGGCGCCTGCATCTTCCAGCGCGGCAAACTTCTCTTCGGCCGTTCCCTGTCCACCGGAAATGATGGCACCGGCGTGTCCCATGCGGCGTCCGGGAGGTGCCGTCTGCCCGGCGATGAACGCGAACACCGGCTTGGTCATGTGTTCCTTGATGTAGGCTGCAGCCTCTTCTTCGGCCGTGCCTCCGATCTCGCCGATCATGATGACCGCCTCGGTCTCATCATCCGCCTGGAACATGGAGAGAATGTCCACGAAACGGGATCCGATGATCGGGTCACCGCCGATACCCACCGCCGTGGACTGCCCGAAGCCCTCGCGGGTCAGCTGATCCACTGCCTCGTAGGTCAGGGTGCCGGAGCGCGAAACCACGCCGACGTTTCCAGGCTGGAAGATCATCGCCGGCATGATGCCCACCTTGGCCTGTCCGGGCGTGATGACACCGGGACAATTCGGGCCGACCAGGTGAACGCCTTCCTTCTTGACGTAGTGATAGACCGGGACCATGTCCCGAGCCGGAATGCCTTCGGTGATGCAGATGATCACCTCGATGCCGGCCATCGCAGATTCCAGAATGGCATCGGCTGCGAACGGCGGCGGCACGAATATTACGGAGGCATTTGCGCCTTCCTTCTCCACGGCCTCAGCAACCGTGTTGAACACCGGCTTGTCCAGGTGCTTCTTGCCGCCCTTCCCCGGCGTGACGCCGCCCACGAGCGGAGTCCCATACTCGATCATCTGCTCGGAATGGAAGGTACCCTCCTTTCCGGTAAAGCCCTGTACGATCAGGCGAGTATTGCGGTCAACGAGAATGCTCATGGTCAGGCGGAAACGTGTGTGGGAGGCCAGCAAACGCTGCCGGCGCGGAGTAGTTCGGCTTCACTGAATGCGGGACCCAACAATTGGATGCCCACCGGCAACCCTTTTGGGGTCTCCCCGGCCGGGACCACAAGGCCCGGAATCCCGGCGAGATTGGCGGTCACCGTATAGATGTCTGAAAGGTACATCGACAGCGGATCATCTGCGTGGCTTCCCGCCCGAAAAGCAGGTCCCGGAGTCGCCGGGGTGGCGATGAGATCCACCTCCTTGAAGGCCGCGTCGAAATCGCCGCGGATCAGGGTTCGCACGCGCTGCGCCTTGGCGTAGTAGGCATCGTAATACCCGGAGGACAGCACGTAGGTGCCGAGCATGATGCGGCGCTTCACCTCGGTCCCGAAGCCCTCGGTTCGGGACCGCACATACAGGTCCTGCAGGTCTGTGGGATTCTCCGCTCGGTGTCCATACCGCGCGCCATCGTAGCGCGCCAGGTTGCTGGACGCCTCGGCCGTGGTCAGGACGTAGTAAGCCGCGATGCCATAGCGCGTGTGCGGCAGGGAGATTTCGACGGGCACGGCACCCGCCTCCTGAAGACGGTCAACGGACTCCTGAACCGGGCCGGCAATCTCGGGGTCAAGCGAGGGGTCGAAGTACTCCTTCGGCAGTCCTACCCGCAATCCCTCAACGGACCCGGTGAGCGCCCCCCCGAAGTCCGGCACCGGCACATCGGCGCTCGTGTTGTCCTGTGGATCGTGCCCTGCCAGGACCTGCAGCACCGCCGCGAGGTCTCCGAGCCCGGCCGCGAACGGCCCGATAGAGTCAAAAGACGAGGCGTAGGCTACCAACCCGAACCGGGATACGCGCCCGTAGGTGGGCTTCAGGCCGGCAACGCCGCAGAAGGCCGCTGGCTGGCGAATCGAACCGCCGGTGTCGGAGCCGAGCGCTACGTGGCAGAGCCCGGCTGCTACAGCCGCAGCCGATCCGCCCGAGGAGCCGCCGGGGACCAGGTCGTGATCCACCGGGTTGCGCGCGCGGCCGAACACGGAATTCTCGTTGGATGAGCCCATCGCAAACTCGTCGCAATTGGTCCGACCAACCACCACAGCTCCTGCGTTGATCAGGGCAGCCAGGGCTGTGGAGTCAATAAGCGACTCGAATCCCTCCAGCATGCGTGACGCACACTGCACAGGCTGTCCGGCCTGGCAGATCACGTCCTTAACCCCCAGCATCAAGCCCGCCAGCGGAGGACGCTCGCCCTCGGCGAGCCGTGCGTCCACACGCTCGGCAGCATCGAGGGTGGCGGCCGGGTCGGTGTGCACAAAGGCATTGAGGGCCGGGTTTCCGGATTCGATCCGGTCCAGGTATTCCTCCGCCAGCTGGCGGCAGGACACCGCGCCCTCAAACAGGGAGGCCTGTGCCTCCAGAAACGGATTCGTCACCCGCTGTCGCTGTCGCGTGTCTGCTGAACAGGATCGGCGGTAGCCCGGGGAGCCGGGGGCTGGGCCGGTGGCGCCGGCGGCTGAATCCTGTTCGGATTGTTATCCACGTTGAACTCGTTCGAGATGTCCTTCGTGGCGGACTTGAACTCACGAATTCCCTTACCCAGTCCGCGGGCGATTTCGGGAATGCGCTTGGCCCCGAATACGAGCAGGATCACCAGAAATATGAGCGCGATCTCAAAGGGTCCGAGACTTCCCATTGCCTGTCATTGTCTGTTGGCGGAGCGCCCCACGATGCCCGATCGGGTTCAGGCGGTCGCTCCGGGTATTGGGCGAAAACTACAAAAGGTTGGAACGATCGCTCCGCTTCTTTCGCGATTTTCTCGGACCTTTACCGCCTGTCGTTCTTGCCGGTTCCACTTCGGCGGCCCTGCACATCGCCCATTGATCTTATGGAAGTCCTTTCGATCGAACAGATCCGAAGCTGGCCCAAGGCAGAACTCCACCTGCATCTGGACGGCTCGCTCAGGCCGTCCACCATGATCGCGTTGGCCAAGGAGCAGGGAAAGCTCGATGCCATGCCCGCTCAGGATCCGGAGTCGCTTGCGACGGCCATCCGCGGCATTGACAAGGCCGGGAGCCTCGAGGCCTATCTGGCGTGGTTCAAGGTGACTCTGGTTCTCATGCAGACCCGTGAGGCCCTGATTCGCGTGGCCTCGGAGCTGGTCGAGGACGCCGCTGCCGAAAACGTGCGCTACCTGGAGGTCCGCTTCTGTCCGCTCCTGCACGTCAACGAAGGTCTGACGCTGGAAGCGGTCATGACCAGCGTCCTGACCGGCCTCAGGGAAGCCGGAGCCCGCCACGGCGTCCAGGCCAACCTGATTGTCTGCGCTCTGCGCGGCAAGCACGCCCGGGAGTCGCTTCATCTGGCGCAGTTGGCCGTGGCACACCGAAATGACGGAGTGGTGGCCTTTGATCTCGCAGGACCCGAGGCGGGACACCCGGCCAAGGAACACCTGGAGGCCTTCAGCCACGCCCGAAGGAATCTTCTGGCCCTGACCATCCATGCCGGCGAGTCCTGGGGCCCGACCTCGGTCCGGCAGGCGCTGTTGGTCTGCGGCGCACACCGCATCGGCCACGGCATCGCGACCGTCGATGACGCCGAACTGCTGGACTACGTGGTACGACATCAGGTCCCCCTTGAGGTGTGCCCCACGTCAAACGTGCAGACGCAAGTGGCTCCAGACTATGCGCGCCACCCGATTTCCCGTCTTGTCAATGCTGGGGCCTTTGTCACTGTCAACACGGACAGCCGGCTCTTCAGCAGTTGGACCGTCAGCAGCGAACTCCTCCGCACGCACACCGAGTGCGGACTGACCGCAGACCAGGTCCGCACCTGCGTGGCGAATGGCTTTCGGGCAGCATTCATCGACCCTGACCAGAAGCGGAGCTACCTCCAGGAACTGGAAGAGGCCATCCAGGCGTGACCATGGATACCTACATCGTCAGGCCCTCCAATGGGCTGTCCGGCCGCGTCCGGGTCCCCGGAGACAAGTCCGTGGCGCACCGCTGTGCACTATTCGCCTCGATTGCGGACGGCCAAAGCCGCATCGTCCACTTCCCACAGGCAGCCGATCCCCAGTCGACGCTGTCCTGTATCCGGGCACTCGGGACCGAGGTACGCGCCGACGACGACGGGATTCTCATCGTCGAGGGACAGGGCCTACACGGGTGGCAGGAGCCGTCGGGGCCGCTCGACTGCGGTAACTCCGGAACGACAATGCGCCTGCTGGCAGGTCTCCTGGCCGGGCAGCCATTCGCATCCCGAATGACCGGTGACGACTCGCTGCAATCGCGACCCATGGGCCGTATTGCCGACCCGCTGGCGCTCATGGGGGCTGAGATCGGCATGACCGACGGACGCGCACCACTTACGATCACAGGCGGCCCGTTGAAAGGGATGTCCTACCGACTTCCCGTAGCTTCGGCCCAGGTGAAATCAGCCGTGCTGTTGGCCGGGTTGTATGCCGACGGGGAGACTACCGTGATAGAGTCCAAGCCTTCCCGGGATCACACGGAGCGGATGCTCGGCCTCGACGTGCTTGAAATGGGCGGCGACAGGTACATCTCCGTGTCTGGCGGCCACAGTATCGAGGCACGCACGTGGGCCGTCCCCGGCGATTTCTCGGCGGCATCCTTCTTTCTGGTGGCGGCCACCATCGTCCCGAACTCGCTGCTC
>JABDJZ010000483.1 GCA_013003255.1 Rhodothermales bacterium | reverse complement strand
CTGCAGGACCATCGGGGCTGGTATTGCTTGAGGTCGTCGAGTAAGGAGCAACTCCTGCGCGGGTTGGTGGTCTTCTTTGGGAAGTCCCCAACCAATCGTGTCCGATGAACTCGCTGAAACCCCTGCTTCCCGCCCTGCTGATTCTCTTCCTGGTGACAGGTTGCGTCCAGACTGAATCTGAGACCGCCTCCAGCGAACTCTACGAACTGTCCGGTCAGGTCACTGATGCGTCGACTGAAATGCCGCTGGTCGGAGCCAATGTGGCTCTTGAGGGCTCCGATATAGGCGCCGCCACCGGCCCCGATGGTCGCTATATGATTCGGGCTGTCCCGGCCGGGACCTACAATCTCCGGATCACCCACGGAGGCCGCACTGTGTCAAACGAGGAGATCGAGGTACCAGGGGCCAACAGTCAAGTCGCGGTCAAGCGCCTGGTTCGTCGGCCGGCCGCAGCACCCGATGCGCCACCACCACCGCCGCCACCCCCGCCGACCATGGCTGAGGACGAAGTGTTCGTCGTAGTCGAACAGATGCCGACCCTCATCGGTGGCCTTGAGTCCATCATGAGAGACATCACGTACCCCGCCATCGCCAAGAAGGCAGGAATCGAGGGCCGCGTCATCGTCCAGTTCGTGGTCGATGAAGAAGGCAATCCCACAAACCCTCAGGTGGTGAGAGGCATCGGCGGTGGCTGTGATGAGGAGGCCGTCCGCGCCGTAATGGCGGCGCAGTTCGAGCCGGGCATGCAACGTGGTCGCACCGTCAAGGTCAAGATGTCCCTGCCGGTGGTGTTCAAGCTGGCCACTTAGGCCCAGCGCGGTCGCCGGAATCCTTCAGGCGCCCGGAGACCGCTAGGCCTGTACCTCAGAGGTGTTCAGGAACTCGCGAAGCACGTAGTGGAGGATGCCGCCGTTGCGGTAGTAGTCCACCTCAACGGCTGTGTCGAGACGGCAGACCGTGTCGAACTCAACCGTTGAACCGTCCGCCTTGGTAGCGGTCACGCGAATCGACGAGCGCGGCTGAACGTCATCCGAAACCGGAATCGAGAACGACTCCGTTCCATCCAGGCCGAGTGACGCGGCGTTCTCGCCCGGTGCGTACTGAAGCGGAAGGACGCCCATCCCGATCAGGTTGGACCTGTGGATGCGCTCGTAGCTGTCCGCGATGACGGCCTTGACGCCAAGCAGAAGGGTACCCTTCGCAGCCCAGTCTCGACTCGAGCCCATGCCGTAGTCCTTGCCGGCCAGGATGACCAGCGGCGTGCCGTCCTCCTGGTATTTCATCGACGCATCGTAGATGGGCATGACGTCTCCGGTCGGGAGGTACTTGGTCACGCCGCCTTCCGTGCCAGGCACGAGCTGGTTCTTAATGCGGATGTTGGCGAAGGTCCCGCGCATCATCACCTCGTGGTTACCACGCCGTGAGCCGTAGGAGTTGAATTCCATGAACGGCACCTCATTGCCCAGCAGGTACTTGGCCGCCGGACTGTCCGGGGCAATGGCGCCGGCCGGTGAGATATGGTCAGTCGTCGTCGAATCACCGACGCGGGCCAGCACCCGGGCGCCACTGATGGGCGCGATAGTTGGCGTCTCAGGCGTCAGGTCAAAGAAGAAAGGAGGCTCCTGGACATAGGTGGACTCGGAGTTCCAGTTGTAGATGGAGCCCTCGGCAATGGAGATGGCGTTCCACTTCTCGTTGGAGTCCTCAATGCCGTTGTACTCGCGCTCGAACTGCTCTGGCGTCACGCACTTGTTGACCAACTCGCGAATCTCGGCGCTGGTGGGCCAGATGTCGCTGAGGAAGACGTCTTCGCCAGCCGAGTCCTGCCCTATGGGATCTGTGGTCAGGTCGATGTCAACGGTTCCGGCCAGCGCGTACGCTACAACGAGCGGAGGCGAGGCCAGGTAGTTGGCCTGCACCAACTGGTGGATGCGGCCTTCGAAGTTTCGGTTGCCGGAAAGCACCCCGGCGACAATCAGGTTGCCATCCTTGATGGCGTCGGCCGTTTCCTTGGGGAGGGGCCCGGAGTTACCGATGCAGGTGGTGCAACCGTAGCCCACCAGGTTGAAGCCCAGCTGGTCCAGATAGGGCCAGAGATCCGCTTCACTCAGGTACTCGGTGACCACCTTCGAACCCGGCGCCAGCGACGTCTTGACGTAGGGCGCAACCTTGAGGCCGCGTTCCACGGCTCGCTTGGCCACGAGGCCGGCGGCCAGCATTACGGACGGGTTGCTGGTGTTGGTGCAACTGGTGATGGCGGCGATGGCCACGTCACCGTGCTTCAGAACGCCGCCGGGTGCATAGTCTCCGGTGGACTCGAGCCTGTCTTCGGAAAGCCCGAAGCCCTTCGGCCCGGCCGGCGTGGTCAGTGACGCACGGAACGCGCGCTGCATCTCCGGGAGTTCCAGGCGGTCCTGCGGACGCTTGGGGCCCGAGAGGCTGGGGCGTACGGTGCTGAGGTCCAGTTCCAGCACGTCCAGGAATTCGGGCTCCGGCGAATCGTCCGTCCGGAAGAGGCCCTGAAGCTTGGTGTACCGCTCGACGGCCGTGACCAATTCCTGGGGGCGTCCCGTACGGGTCAGGAAATCCAGCGTCTCCTGGTCGATGGGGAAGAAGCCCATCGTAGCGCCGTACTCGGGCGACATGTTGGCGATGGTCGCACG
>JABDJZ010000452.1 GCA_013003255.1 Rhodothermales bacterium | reverse complement strand
ACCTGGTAGGGTCCGTCACCAAGCAGTTCACAGCGGCCGCGATTCTGTTGCTTGAAGAGGCTGGCCAGCTCTCAGTTGACGACCCACTCAGCCGGTTCATAGTGGGTGTTCCAGCGGGCGATTCCATCACGATCCACCAGTTGCTCTCCCACACATCAGGTGTGGCCCGGGATCCATTTCCCGACTACCCGGACCAGGTGATTGCCCGGACACTCAAGGAGGTGGTGGAAGCAATCTCACTCCGGCCTCGCGAGTTCGCCCCGGGAGCACGGATGAGCTACAGCAATGGTGGCTATGTCCTCCTTGCCGCCGTGATTGAAGCGGTCTCCGGAGTGAGTTACTCGGAGTTTCTCCGCAACAGGATTCTTGAACCGCTTGGCATGCACAACTCGGGCATTCTCCCAGCCCATGGCCGATTGCCAGGAATGGCAACCGGCTATGACCCTGCGCCCAGCCCTGACTTCGTGGAGGAAGCGCCCTACTTCCACCCGATGAACAGCATCGGAGCCAATGGGCTCGTTACGACCATTACGGACCTCTTCCGGTGGAACCAGGCCCTGCACGCCGGCCAACTATTGAAGCCTGAAACGCGCGACCGGATGTTCACGCCACATCCCGGAGGGCGGGGCTATGGTGTGGGGGTTTTTCGGCGGCTCGGCCGCGACGTGATCGGCCATGATGGCGTGACCAACGGGTTCACTGCGTTTCTCAACCACTTCGTGGATGAGGACATCACAATCATGTACGCCGGCAACATCCGGTCTGGCACTCTCAGCATCCTTGAGTCTGCCCTGGCCGCCGAGGTATTCGGTGAGTCCTTCGATCCATACGAGCCGCCGAACCTGGCAAAGCAGGCCCCGGGTAATGCGGGTCAGCATGCAGGCGTCTATGAGCTGTTTCCAGGTTTCAACATGGATGTGACCTGTGAAAACGGGAACCTCGAACTCACCGGGACCGGGGGGTATCCCACGTGGCTGGCACCGATAGAGGACGGGGGCTTCTTCTATCGAGCGATGTATGCGGAGGTCCGGTTCGAAGAAGTGGAGGACGGCCGGCGACTGGTATGGGTTGATCGAAATGGCTCGGAGTATCCGGCCAAGCTCACCGCGGCCTTGGATTGTCCCTGACGCCCGCGGGTCGGCTATTCAAGAAACCTCTGTTACGAATAGCCACGGACTGCGATCTTGAGGCTCGGACCTCCAGGACCAGCCATGCCTGAATCGTACATCGACTCCCTCAGAGCCGTAGAGTCCGCAATGCGCTTCGCGCCTCCGGATATGCTGGAAATCCTCCTGGAAGTCCGAAGCATTGCCCTGGGTGTCAAGCCCGACGCAGCCCAGCGAATCCGGCGAACTGGCATCACACTGTTCGATCCACGGAAGGGAGGCACCATCACCGGCGGGATCTGCTTCGTGGACATTCTGGAGGGTTTCGTTCGGGTTCGCTTCGGCAGGGGCGTGTTCCTGGATGATCCCAAAGAGCTGCTACGGGGGAAGCAGAAGTACATGCGGTACCTGAACATCCACTCCTTCAGTGACGCTCCCTGGGAGGACCTGGAATCCGTGATACGAGAGTCCGCTATGTTGGATGAATCCGTGGTCCGAAACTCGCCGCTTTGGCCGGTGCACACTAGAAAGGGTCGAGGCACGCAGTGATTCTTGTCGCCGCGAGCGACGTCTGATGCGACGGTAGGCGTTGCACTGCTGGCAGGGTTTTGTGATCGTTAGGCAACTCACGCCTCACGTGACCATGACCTTTCGATCTACAGCGGTGTGCCTGCTGGCCGCCCTTTTGTGCTACCCGGTGTCGGGTCAATCTGTCGAAATCGAGAACGTTCGCGTTGAACTGGACAGGCGCGACGCGACTACCAACCAAGTGCCCCTGGCATTCGACGTCTCGTGGGAAGGGTCCTGGAGAGAGGGTGATCGCTGGGATGCGGCCTGGGTCTACGCCAAGTTTGAGCGGGAGCCTGGCGTGTGGGCGGATCTGCGATTCAGCCCGGAGGGCCTGGACGTTTCCGGGGAAACTGCGGGGGTCGTGTCACCCCCAGTTCTTCCAGCTGGGCACGCATCCGGCATTCTGGTTCACCGAGTGGCCGATGGCGACGGCGACGTGCAATTTACCGTCAGCGCCAGTTGGACCTTCGGAGCCAGCTACTTCGATCTTCCGGCTGACGGGGTGCCCGTCCGAGTGCTGGGCGTAGAAATGGTGCGGGTCCCCGCGGGGCCTTTCGAGGTGGGAGAGTCAGTACCCGACAGCCTTCGGCAGCCGAATGCGTTTCGCGCATCAGACGGGGGCAAGTTCACCGTCCAGTCAGAGGACGAGTTGTCGGTGGGAGTAGGCGAGGGACTGTTCTACGATGTACCGGAGGGCGAGGGCTATGCTGGCGGCGACGCCGCGGGTCCGATACCGGCGTCCTTTCCGAAGGGTACCGACGGCTTCTACGTGATGAAGTACTCCTTGACGCAGGGGCAGTACGCCAATTTCCTGTCACTGCTCACACCGCGGGCGCGCCTCGCCCGGGACATCACGGCGTATTCGACCTACCAGAGCAAGAGCGGATCCATCTCGTG
>JABDJZ010000396.1 GCA_013003255.1 Rhodothermales bacterium | reverse complement strand
GGATATGGAGGTGTGGAAGTGCAGCCCCGTGAGAGACCGGCGTCGCGCCTACTCGCGTTCCCTTCGCAAAGCCCACGATCAGGCGCTCCGCTGGAACGTCCAGGCGTTCTGAGAGCAGGTGTGCGGCCCGCTCGACAATCAGATCGAAGTCCTCGCCTTCGAGTGCCTCCACGAACTGGGCACGGGCCATGACCTCATCGAAAGGATCATCGGAGCGAAGCCCCTTCTCCTTCATGATCTCCCGGAATTCCCGGTCGAGCCCCTCGTTGGGAGTCTGCCCGAGGCGGCTGAACCAGTGGTAGATGGCGCCGTCGCGCTCAACCCTTTCACGGGCATAGCGGTAGTACCACACCAGGCAAATCACGATGACGCCTACCGTGAACATGATGGCGAGCCACCCCATGTAGGCAATCAACACGATGGACACCAGCATCCCGGCCACCTGCATCCACGGGTAGAAGGGCGACTTGTAGCCGGGATCGTACGACGGAATGCGGCTCTCCCGCATCACGATGACGGCGAGGTTCACGAGCCCGAAAATGAAGAGCTGAAAGGCACTGGCCAGCTTGGCGATGCCCTCCTCATTCAATACGAGGATGAACACGATCATTAGAGCACCGGTGGCCACGATGGCCGGCGTCGGGGTCTGGAATCGACCGAGCTTGCCGAGCACACCGGGCACCAGATTGTCGCGGGCCATCGCCAGCGGATACCGCGAGGCAGACATCACCCCGGCATTGCCTGTGGAAGCGAACGCCGCGAGGGCGGCGATCACAATCAGCAACAGGCCTATCTGGCCCGGGAGCCAGTCAAAGAAAATTTGCGCGGCGGTAGCCACCGGGGTCAGATCTCCCCGGAACTCGACCGGGTCCAGCACCGCCACCATGACCGCAACACCCGCCACATAGACAAAGGTGGTGGAGACCAGGGACAGCATCATGCCCAGCGGGATGTTGCGCTCGGGATTCTGAACCTCCTCGGCGACACTGGCCACCTTGGTCAGGCCCGCGTAGGAAACGAAGACAAAGCCGATCGTGGAGAGCAGGCCCGCCACTCCGAAAGGCATGAAAGGATCAAATTGGGCGAGGCTTTCGGCCGCCGGCTGATCAACCAGAAGCTCGTGGAAACCCTGGGCCAGAAAGAAGGCCAGGACGGTCATGAGGATGATCACCAGCACCCGCTGCAGGCCACTGGACTCCTTGGCGCCCACAATGTTGATCCCCACGAACGCCACCGTGAGGGCCACGGCCACCGGCTTGATGGGCAGCTCCACAAAGAGCGACGCGTAGGCCCCGATGCCGATCAGGGCGAACGCGGTCTTGAGCGTCAGGGCCAGGTAGGTCCCCAGTCCTCCGATGGTCCCGAACATGGGCCCCAGACTGCGATCCAGGAAATAGTAGGTCCCTCCCGCCTTGGGGAGTGCCGTGCTCAGCTCTGCCTTCGAAAACATCGACGGCAGAATGAGCAGCCCCGCAAAGAAATAGGCCAACACAACCGCGGGACCGGCCTTGGCCGCCGCCAGGCCTGGCAGGAGAAAGAAGCCGGACGAGAACATGGCGCCGGTCGATATCGCGTAGACATCGAACAGGCCGAGGTTCTTCTTGAGGCGCTCTTGTGGTGGAGGCATGAGGTGGGGTTCTTTCGGCCCCCGAGTGGGGCACCGAACAGCGGCCAGGGAGCGAAACCGGAGGCGCAATCTACAACTCGCTGGCCCGCTTCAGCACCCCGCTTGCGAGTAATCGCTTCAGGACGTCCTGGCCCTCTTCAGTTACGGGCTCAACGGCGGTGGACCGGGGGTTCTCCTCGGAGACCACGACCAGCTTTCTTCGAGCACGGGTAACGGCCACATACAGGCTCTTGTTCTTGACCACCGCGCTTCCGGGGTTGGTCGAACCCAGAATGTTGTCCTCAAAGACGTAGACGTTCTCGTACGTGGCGCCCTGGGCCTTGTGGCTGGTGACGGCATACCCGTAGTGAATGTCGGCGAAGGCCTCGGCAAGGCGGTAGTAGAGCGCGCCGCGCACCCGACTGAGGTCGTTCCGGTATCGCTGAAGGTCCCGTCGGGCCACAACGGGTACCGTGACCAAGGCACCGTGGTGATCTCGCAGGGTGAGGTCTAACACGTGGTACAGTTCGTTGAACCGGTGCCCCTTCCACCGAAAGCGAAGACGGCGCTCATACTCCTCCCCGGCCTCCTCCACCACGTAGCTCAGGGCATTGTGCACCAGAGGCGCGTACTTCCTGCCCTCTGACCACGTGGCGTATGCCACGACGATTTCGCCCACGTTGAACTGCGTGGCTGCACCCAGCCCGTAGAGTTCTTCACGGATCCGTCGGTTGAGGTTAAGTACGGATTGGGAGGACTTGCGATAACGCTCGTTGTTGAAGACCACCGCTTTGGTCCCGCGAGGATTTCCGGGATCGGCCTTCAGGTCCTGCACGATCATCTCGACGGCCTGCCGTTCCTCCTGCAC
>JABDJZ010000394.1 GCA_013003255.1 Rhodothermales bacterium | reverse complement strand
GGCAGACAACTGCCTGATCCGATCCAGCGAAATGGCCAACATGGGGTCGGGGTCCAGTGCTACGCCGGAGGAGTAGGGCGACATCAGTCCTTCCATGAGCAGGTAATCCTGACGGACGCGCAGGCTTCCGAGCAGCACGTGTCCCTTGATGATCTCACCGGTTCGCGGATCGGTTACGCTGGACCCGTAGCTCCAGCCCCGGGTGGAGCGGTGCACCCAGTTGATCATGTTGTAGCGCACGTCCAGCGGGTCGGCGCCGTCAGGCAGGACCTCCACCCGGAACGCGTTAATGAACCCGGCCTGCTCAAATGCCTGATTCCACCAGCGTCCACCGTCCAGCAGCGCCGTGCGAACGGGCTCAGGCGTCCCGTTGTCCAGGTAATAGACGATGGGCTCGACCGCTTCGGACCGCTCGGCAATCGGGTCCTTCTTCTCCAGGCGGTGCCGGCGGATGTAGCGCTTCATCATGTCCGGACCGATTGGGCTCGCATAGTCCGCATAGGTGAGGGATCCGTAGCCCGAACGCGGGTCGAACTCGCGGGGCGTGTAGCCGTCATCCGGAAGCCGCACAAAGCTGTGGCGAATGTTGAGCGTGACCGCGGTGGGGTCCGCTGCGACCGACCGCACGAAGCCTCCCGGCCGATCCGTGGTGAACGTGATGCGCCCCTCCATTTCCGTGTTGTCCGGGAAGGCCTTCAGCACGTCCGGGTTGGGCGCGGAGCGGGCCTTGTCGATGCGGAAGGTGCCCTGGTTGGAGGAACGGAGCCGGCCAATGACTCCGTGCGCGTCGTGCAGGACGAAGTCCGTCGCATCCACCAGAAGTCGGGAATCCGTGCGCGCCGCCACGGTGAAGGACCATACCACGCCCTCTGCGAACGCCTCGCGCACGGCTGCCACCTCCAACGGGTTCTCGGACTCCGCCCGAAAGCGGAGGTTGGGAGTGACCAAGAGCAGCTTGCGACCGACCCGCTCAAACCGCACCACCTTTGAGCCGCCGAGCTGATTCCTGTCGAGACCCACATCGTTTGAACCGAGGCCTCGTGCCAGGGAGACTGAGTAGAGGAATTCGGAGTCCGTCTCCGGCACTTCGAGCCAGACCTTGCCCTGGTCATCGTCCCAGTACAGCGGGAAGAACCCGGCCCGCTGCTCCAGGCCGTCCGTCTTGGATTCGATTGTGGGAAGGTCCTGGGCGAGAACCGGGGTGACAAGGACCAGAAGGGCAAGAGCGGCGACGAGGCGCATGGCAGTCGGAATGTGTGGCCGGAGTGGGAGGGGATCGTACGAACGAACCATCGTTTTCGCGAGTCAATCTACGAGTCCGCACCCCGGCGGCTCACACGGGCTCAATCCCAAATTCCCGGAGCCTTAACGATCTGCGGCCGATGTGGGTCGTTGACCCTCAACTACCCGAGAGAGGCGCGTTGTAAGTTTCGTGCCTTGCCCGACCCAAGTGAACACCACCCCGATGGAAGCAGTAGCCACCGCCACCGGCGAAATTGTACAGATCGTTGGCCCCGTTGTCGACGCCGAGTTCCCAGCCGGTTCCGTACCGGATATCCTTCACGCGCTCACGATTGACCGTGAGGATGGCAACACGCTGGTTCTGGAGGTGCAGCAGCACCTCGGCGAGAACCGCGTTCGCACCGTGGCCATGGATTCCACCGACGGACTGACCCGGGGGACCACGGTCGTGAACACAGGCCAGGCCATCTCCATGCCTACCGGCGCGGAAGTGCGCGGACGACTGTTCAACGTGGTCGGCAAGGCCATTGACGGTCTCCCGCAGCCGACGTCCGAGGGCGATCGACCGATCCACGCCGAGCCGCCGTCATACGACGAGCTGGCCACGTCGGTCGAGATGCTCGAGACGGGTATCAAGGTCATCGACCTTCTGCAGCCCTACGCCCGTGGTGGTAAGATTGGTCTCTTCGGTGGTGCCGGTGTCGGCAAGACCGTGACCATCATGGAGCTCATCAACAACATCGCCAAGGCCCACGAAGGTCTGTCGGTGTTCGCCGGAGTTGGTGAGCGTACGCGTGAGGGCAACGACCTCATGCGTGAGATGCTCGAAGCCGGTGTGATGGACTACGGCGAGGCATTCCGGCACTCCATGGAGGAAGGCGGATGGGACCTCGACAAGGTCGACATGGACAAGGTCAAGGAGTCCAACATCGCGCTCGTGTTCGGGCAGATGAACGAGCCTCCCGGAGCGCGTGCCCGCGTGGCCCTCTCTGGCCTGACCATCGCCGAGTACTTCCGCGACCTGGGTGGTCGTGACGTGCTGCTCTTCGTCGACAACATCTTCCGGTTCACGCAGGCCGGCTCCGAGGTCTCCGCACTTCTCGGCCGTATGCCCTCCGCTGTGGGTTACCAGCCGACGCTGGCCACCGAAATGGGTGCCCTGCAGGAGCGCATCACCTCTACCAAGAAGGGATCGATTACGTCAGTCCAGGCCATTTACGTGCCTGCGGATGACCTTACCGACCCGGCCCCGGCAACCACGTTTGCCCACCTTGACGCCACCACGGTGCTCTCGCGCCAGATTGCGTCTCTCGGTCTGTACCCGGCCATTGACCCGCTGGACTCCACGTCCCGGATCTTGGACCCGCGCGTCATCGGTGATGACCACTACGACACCGCAACGGACGTGAAGATGCTGCTCCAGCGCTACAAGGAGCTGCAGGACATCATCGCCATTCTCGGAATGGACGAGCTCTCGGACGAGGACAAGCTGGTCGTGGGCCGTGCCCGTCGTGCGCAGCGCTACATGTCGCAGCCGTTCTTCGTGGCCGAGCAGTTCACCGGTACCCCCGGTGCCTACGTCAAGATTGAAGACACCATCCGCGGCTTCAAGATGATCCTCTCCGGTGAGCTGGATCACCTTCCCGAGCGCGCCTTTGCCTACAAGGGTGCCATCGAAGAGGTCATCGCGGACGGTGAGAAGATGCTCGCCGCCGACGCGTAGATCGAGACCGGCATCTCGAGATTCCGGCCACCGCTTGAGCGGGCATCCGGAGTCAGCGAGGCGCCCAACAACTGAAAGGACCCATGGCCGACAACCTCAACGTTGAGATCGTATCGCCCTCCGGGAGCGTGTTTCGCGGGGATGCCCGTGCCGTCTTCGCCCCGGGTGTCGAGGGGTCCTTTGAGATCCTTCGGAACCACGCGCCCCTGATCGCGGCGTTCTCCGTGGGCACGCTGACCATCCGGGACATGGCTGGTGGAAACATCGAGTTCACCACCGGCGGCGGCTTCGTCGAGGTGCTGAACAACCACGTGACCGTTCTGGCCGAATCCGCTGAGCCGGTGGATCAGATCGACGTCGATCGCGCCAAGGGTGCGGAAGAGCGCGCGCTGGCACGTTTGGCTGACTCTACCTCAGAAGCAGACAAGGCAAAGGCTGCCGCCGACCTGGAGCGCGCCAGGAACCGCCTGCGCGCCGCGATGAGCTCCGTCGGGAAGAACTAGCGTTTCTTCTCCCAGATGGCTCCGGCCACGACGCCTATCGGCACCCAGACAAGGAGCGATCCCAGCAGCAGCCCGAGGGCCGTACCTCCGGCGATTCCCATCGCGATTCTGCTGCCACTGCGTTCGGTAAAAGAGCTCATCGGGGACCTGAATTGAGGTGGTTCTCCCTCTCCTACGGGAGCGCGCGCGTCGGGATGCATCAGTATCTTCCGCAATGACGTGGATTGACGAACTTCCGACGCCCAACGTACTGGTTGAGCAGGCGCGCCTCGAGGCGAACATTGCCCGCATGCAGGCCCTGGCGGCCCGGACCGGTGTAGCCCTCAGGCCTCACACCAAGACCCATAAATCGGTCCGGATTGCCCGATTGCAGACCGAGGCCGGCGCTGCAGGCCTCACCGTGGCCAAGGTGGGTGAGGCGGAGGTGCTGGTCGAGGCCGGTTTTGATGATGTACGTCTTGCCTACCCGGTGGTAGGCCGAGACAAACTGGAACGTATTCAGGCCCTAAGCAGCACGGCCCGAGTCTCGTTCTGCGTAGACACGCTGGAAGGCGCTCGCCAGGCCTCTGAGGTGTTTCAGGCGGCCGGGAGTACTGCGACGGTTCTGATCGAGGTCGACGTCGAGTACGGTCGGTGCGGGGTCCACTGGAATGATGATGACTCCGTGGCTTTCGCCCGGCAAGTTGCCGCGTTGCCCGGTCTCGAGGTCGTGGGCATCCTGACGCACGCGGGGCAGAGTTACAACGGGCCCTCCGAGGGTGAAACCAAAGAAGCGGCGCTGCGACGCGTGATGGCTCAGGAGCGGGATCGCATGCTGTCGTTCGCCTCGAGACTGAAGGATGCCGGCTTGGCAACTCCCGGTGCTTTCGAGATCTCCGTCGGCTCCACGCCCTCGATCCGGTATTTCGAGAACGCGGCCAAGGACGGCTTCCAGATCACGGAAATCCGGCCCGGCAACTACGTTTTCCACGACGCCATCCAGCAAGCCCTCGGGGTCTGCGATTGGGAGGACTGTGCCCTGACCGTCAATGCCACGGTCATCAGCCGCCACCGAAACGATGACGGAAGTGAGCGGGTCTTTCTGGACGCCGGGAAGAAAGTCTTTACCTCGGACCGCGTGCCGTCCACCGGCGTGCACGGCACGCTGCTGTACAACCCCAGGGTCATGGAGCCGCTGCCGCATGCGCGCCTCCACGGCTGTTCAGAAGAGCACGGCTGGGTATCCATCCCCGGTGGGGCGACGCTGGAGGTCGGCGACCAGGTTCGTGTGGTGCCGGCGCACGCATGCGTCGTGATGAACATGTTCGACCAGTTCCACGTGGTGGATGGAGATCAGGTAGTCGACACCTGGGAAGTCAGCAGCCGGGGGCGGGTCAGCTAGGGTAGGAGCCCTGATTTGATGTGTCCAAGAACTCCAACGCGCGGGTCAGAGTGCCGAAACAGGGGACCTGAGAAGCCGTCAAGACCTCGAGGTCGATCTTCCGCGTGAGCGGGAGTTGATCCAGTGTGGGCTTATAGGATTTCCCAGGCGGAAAGTGTTTGGTAAGCCATTCCTTTACGCCCCGATGGTGTTCCCAGGACTGATTCGGCCAGATGGTCCCGGCCACTAGTCCAGGTCGACCGTCTGGAAGAGGACCTTGCATATGGCTCAGGCAGGGAAGAAAGAGCACCTCGTACTCGGGGTGAAATACAACGGCAGCCGATGGGAAGCCTAGATCAAGCTCGAGCAACCGGCCGCCCAGCAGCGGACCCACGTCGCGTGGGCACAAATCGTCCTCATCGCGAAGTACTAACAGACCCTCAGCGTCGGGCTTCGACCTTACGAACTCGGCCCCCCGTTCTAACCCCTTTGTCGTATGTAGATTCTTCCACCTAAGTGGTTTGCTGAAACGGAGCGCCAATCCACGCTGGGCAACCAATCGAGAAAGCAAGTTTCCTACCGCCAGCACCTCGCCATGGCCCTCGACAAGAACGTAGATCTTCTTAGGCATCCGCCCCAGTTTCGAAGTCCAGTTCCTGCTGGTTAATGCCCTCTGAGACGAGCAATTCACCGAGGGTGAGGAGGCCGTTCCTCACGGACCGAATCTGGTCTCCCGCCATGGACCGGACTGTTGTCCCTTCGGCGGCCTTTTGCACGACCATGACCTCACTTGGCTGCACTAGGTCAAGAATTTCGGGGCTATGAGTCGTAATAATCACCTGACTTCGAAGACTCGCCTGACGGAGATAGTCCATGAGCAAGGGTAGCGCGCCTGGATGGACGGTCAGTTCAGGCTCCTCAACACCAATGAGCGGAAGAGCTGGCTCTTGAAGAAGAGCGGAGAGAATTCCAGCCACCCTAAGAGTTCCGTCCGATTCTTGCCCCGTGTCGAACCACTTACCCCGCCCGTTCGAAACGTGACGAAATTGTGCGACGAGGTAGCTAGCCGCCTTGCTGACTTTTACGTCATCGATGTCTCCGGTCAGTTTTGCAAGAGCCGCAACCAGATCCGGTTTCCAAGAATCCTTGCTCTGATCCCGAAGGATGGAGACCCAATTATCTCCATGCCGGTGCATGGGTTTTGCGGGACTGTACTTCTGTGGTCGGCGCAGAGTGTCCGGGTAAATCGAGTAGACTACCGGACTTGAGAGTAACTCGAACAGGGCACGAAAGCGTTCGTCCCCCGCGACCGAAGGGAGTGCCAATGACGTGTCGCTGACACCCGGTTCTAGTCCTGGAGGGCCAAACGTCCAGACGCCTTGGTTGACCGAATAGCTGACCGACCCGCCGGAACCCGTCAACAGGGCGCTCTCAGACTTGACCCGGTATTCTTCCTTGGAATCGCCTGTAATCTCGAAAGAATAGCTCCCGTTCTGCTCTCCGATGGAGACGTCAAACTTTACGGATACATTGAAGGGGCGTCCAGAACTCCACCTCCTCACAGACGAGATCCCCCCCCTGTCAGTAATGGCCCCGGAGATCCCCATGTGCATGGCGTCGCGAACGAAGCTAATAACGTCGACAATATTGCTCTTGCCGGCTCCATTGGGCCCGACGAGGACAGTAAAGCGGCCCAGTGGTAGGGCTTGCTCCCGAGCCACACTCCGGTAATTCGACAGGGTGCATTTCTTAATTCGGCCTTTCACGTTTACAATTGTAATTGAGTATTGACCACCGGCCCTTTGCGCAAAACTAAGAGAAGCACTAGCACTTTACGAGAGACTGGTTCAAGCAGGGCCCGGAAAGAGATCGGCCGGCGTCCCACCGGGCAGCTTCCCGAACCGCCGATACGCCAGCGTGGTGGCCGTTCGGCCGCGAGGAGTGCGCTCAATCAACCCCTCCTGGATCAGGTACGGCTCGTAGACCTCCTCGAGGGTACCCGCATCCTCACCCACCGACACCGCCAGGTTTGAGAGACCTGTTGGCCCGCCGTCGAACTTCTCGATCAACGTGGTCAGAATCCGTACGTCCATCTCGTCCAGGCCGGAGGGATCCACGTTCAGGGCATTCAGCGCCCGATCCGCGATGGCCGAGGTGATTTGTCCATCCCCTTCGACTTCCGCAAAATCGCGGGCCCGGCGCAGGAGCCGGTTGGCGATGCGGGGGGTACCACGGCTGCGCCGGGCGATTTCCCCTGCGCCGTCTGCCGAGATCCCGACTCCGAGGAGACCCGCGGATCGTTCGACAATCCGCTGCAGGAGGGCCGGGGTGTAGTAGTCGTACCGGAAGTCGATCCCGAACCGCGCTCTGAGCGGTG
This sequence comes from Rhodothermales bacterium, assembly GCA_013003255.1. Classification (GTDB taxonomy): domain Bacteria; phylum Bacteroidota; class Rhodothermia; order Rhodothermales; family UBA10348; genus JABDJZ01. The sequence continues at coordinate 7,812 of JABDJZ010000394.1, read as the reverse complement.
CGGTCAGTAGTCCCTTGCGCGTGGTGGCGCCCACAAGCGTGAAAGGCGGCAGTTGGATCTTGACGCTCCGCGCGTTGGGGCCCTGGTCAATGAGGATGTCGATGTGGTAATCCTCCATCGCGGCGTAGAGGTACTCCTCGACTACCGGTGCCAGCCGATGGATCTCATCGATGAACAGCACTTCGCCCTCGGAGAGATTGGTCAGCAGGCCGGCGATGGAAGCGGGCTTGTCGAGCACCGGACCGGAAGTGGTCTTGATGCTGGCGCCCATCTCCTCGGCAATGATGTAGGCCAGGGTGGTTTTGCCCAGCCCGGGAGGACCGGACAGCAGAACGTGGTCCAGCGCCTCGCCGCGTCGGCGGGCGGCCTCCAGAAACACGCGGAGGTTGTCCTTGATCTGCTCTTGCCCGACGAACTCGTCGAGCCGTTTGGGGCGGAGCGCCTTTTCCAGGTCCTCGTCACCACCAAAAGGCTCGTTCGCCAGCGCTCCGGTCCGTTCGTTCATACCCGCGGGATTGCGGCTTTTCAGCCCATTTGATCCGGCCTCCTCAAGGCGCAGATCGGTTGACAAACAAGGGCTGTCCACCTACCATGGAGCCGCGTGTTTGCTGTCGACAACATACTGATTTCTGATGACCTGGTAGGGGCTCCCTTCGCCTGCAACCTGGGTGCGTGTCATGGTGCCTGCTGCGTGGTGGGGGACTCCGGGGCACCCCTGGAGGAGGACGAAATTCCGCTGCTGGAACAGGCACTTGAAGTAGTGCGCCACAAGCTTCGGCCCGAGGCTCAGGCCGTGATTGCCGAAAAGGGACCCTGGGAGGAAACCGGGCCGGACAGCTTCGCCACGACGTGTGTCGGCGACGCCGAGTGCGTCTTCGTGGTGTATGATGGCCCCGTGGCCAAGTGCTCCATCCAACAGGCTTACTACGCGGGAAAGACGGATTTCCCGAAGCCCATTTCCTGTCATCTCTATCCGATCCGGGTGGAGGATATGGGCGACTACCAGGCACTGAACTACGAACAGGTGTCGATTTGCAAGCCAGGAATCCGCCACGGAAAGCGGAACGGAACGATCCTTCCGCGCTTTCTCAAGGAGCCGCTAGTTCGCAAGTACGGGGAGGAGTGGTACGCGCTCTTCGTGGATGCATGCGAGGAGCGGCACCGGATCCTCCAAGGCGAGTAGAAGCCCCCATCAACCAGTTGTAGGATTCCCACAACCATATGCTGAATCTCCAACAGAAACTGTCCCAGCAGCAGAAGCTGTCTCCGCAGCAGATCCAGTACATCAAGCTGCTGCAGCTCCCTACGCTGGCGCTCGAGCAGCGGATCAAGACGGAGATGGAGTCGAACCCGCTGCTGGAGGAAGGACTGGACGAGGAGGAAGAGCAGGAGGAACGGGCGGAATCCAAAGAGGAAACCAGCAATCAGGAGGAGGAGCCGAAGTCTGACGACGAGGACTACAACTGGGAAGAGCTCCTCCCGGATGCTGACGAGCTCTACGGGCACAAGGCCCGGGTGGACAACAGCGACGAAGAGGAGCGGCGCGAGATCCCGATGGCCGCAGGCGTCTCCATGGCCGAGCACCTCAAGGACCAACTGGCGTTCCTTGGGCTGACCGAAGAAGAGGAATTGGTTGCCGAGCAGATCATCGGCTCGGTGGATGAGGACGGGTATCTCCGGCGCCCGCTGGAGAGCATCATTGATGACGTGGCCTTCAACTACGGCGTGCTGGTAGAGGAGGAGCAGGTCGAGGTAATCCTCAAGCGCATTCAGAAGCTGGAGCCGCTGGGCATTGCTTCGCGTGATCTGCGGGAGTGCCTGATGGTGCAGATAGAGGCCCTACCGGGCGAGACTCCGGGCAAGGACCCGGCCTACCGGATGCTGGACCGGGCCTACAAGGAGTTCACCATGAAGCACTACGATCATATCAAGCGCAAGCTGGATATCGGATCGGAGGAGCTGAAGGATGCCTACGACCTGGTTCAGCGGCTGAACCCAAAACCGGGCGAGGGTGATTTCACCGCGGCCCAGAACTACATCACGCCGGACTTCACGGTGCGGTATGAGGAGGGTGGCGACGACTTCCTCATCAGTCTGAATAGCGGCAACACGCCCGAACTCCGGGTCTCGAAGCAGTATCGGCAGATGCTGGAGCAGATCTCGACCGAGAAGAAACGCGGGTCTGACAGCTCCGCCTTCGATTCCGACACCCGCAATTTCCTGAAGACCAAGCTGGAGTCAGCGAAGTGGTTCATCAACTCCATCCACCAGCGCCGGAATACGATGCTGAAGGTGATGGAGGCCATTGTGCAGATCCAGGGCGATTTCTTCCGGCTCGGACATGGGCATCTCCGCCCGATGATCCTCAAGGACATCGCGGACATCATCCACATGGATATCTCGACGGTCTCCCGGGTGGTGAACGGCAAGTACGTCCAGTGTGACTTCGGCGTCTACGAGCTGAAGTACTTCTTCTCCGAAGGGCTGTCCACCGACAGCGGCGAGGAAATCTCCAACAAGGAGGTCAAGGCCATCATCGAGGAAATCATCGGAGCTGAGAACAAGCAGAAGCCACTCTCGGACCAGAAGATTGCCACGATGCTGGAAGGCAAGGGATTCCAGATCGCACGGCGGACCGTCACCAAGTACCGTGAGCAGCTGGGTGTACCGGTTGCCCGTCTCCGGAAGGAGATCATTCTTTCCTGAGCGGCATGTCCACGGAAGCCTACTTCGAGCCCTATCGCCGCAACATCGTTGGCCACGATCAGGAGTTCGATACGCCCTACGGCCGCAAGCGGCTGATCTACGCAGACTGGATTGCCTCCGGTCGCCTGTATGGTCCGATTGAGGAGCGCCTGGCGCATACTTTCGGGCCTTTCGTAGGGAATACCCACTCCGAGTCGAGCGTCACCGGGACGTCGATGACCCATGCCTACCATGAGGCGCGGGCTATCATCAAGCGGCACGTCAACGCGGGTCCGAATGATGTCATCATCGCCGCAGGAAGCGGGATGACGGGCGTCATCAACAAGCTCCAGCGAATCCTGGGACTCCGCGTTCCGGAGCGGCTGATGGACCAGGTCACGGTGCCCAAGGCCGAGCGGCCGGTGGTCTTTCTGACTCACATGGAGCATCACTCCAACCAGACATCCTGGCTGGAAACGCTGGCCGATGTCGAGTGGCTTGACCCGCTTCCGAACGGGGAATGCTGTCTTCAGACCCTGGCCAACGCCACGCGCAAGTTCGCCGGCCGACCGCTGATCGGCTCCTTTACGGCCTGCTCGAATGTGACCGGGGTTCGGACCCCGTATCACAAGATGGCCCGGATCATGCATGAGGCGGGCGGTCTGTGCTTCGTCGATTTCGCCGCCTCGGCGCCGTACGATCCCATAGACATGCACCCGGGGGATCCGGCCGAACGGCTCGACGCCATTTTCTTCTCGCCCCACAAGTTTCTGGGCGGCCCGGGTTCAGCGGGAATCATGGTTTTCGATGCCTCGCTGGATCGCAACCGGGTGCCTGACCATCCCGGCGGCGGTACCGTGGACTGGACCAATCCGTGGGGTGAACACCGTTTCGTGGACAACATCGAGGACCGCGAAGACGGCGGCACGCCCGGCTTTCTTCAGACCATGCGGGCGGCCCTGGCCATCCGGGTCAAGGAGGAGATCGGGTGCGAGGCCATCCACCAGCGCGAGAAGGAACTGCTTGACCGCGCGTTCGAGGGGATGGGAGCCATCCCGGGTCTGGTCATTCTGGCTGAACACCTCCGGGACCGACTGGGCGTGATTTCCTTCTACCTGGAAGGCATCCACTACAATCTGGTGGTCAAGATGCTGAATGACCGCTTCGGCATTCAGGTCCGGGGGGGATGCTCGTGTGCCGGGACCTATGGACATTATCTGCTCCATGTTGACCCAGAGCATTCCCACAGCATCACCGAGCGGATCGACCAGGGCGACCTTTCGGCTAAGCCTGGTTGGGTGCGCCTGTCCCTGCATCCCACGATGACCGACGCCGAACTGGATACAGTGATTGAGGCGCTGGGCGATATCGCGGAGAACATCGAGAGCTGGGAACAGGACTATCGGTACGATTCGCACACCAACGAATACGTCCACCGGAACGAGGTGCCACTTCAGGTGAAGCCCTGGTTTGACCTGCGATCTCCGGTCGAAGCGGTCTGAATCGGACCAGCAATCCCTGTCGGGTTGAGGCGCTCAACGCGCGCGTAGCTGCCCGGCCACGCCCCGCCTGAGCCCGCAAACCGGTCCCCGGAATGTCTCAATCCGAGCCGGACCCAGGGAAAACCCTACCCCAGAGGTAGTCGTGCGCGCGCCTACCGTACACATTTGCGGTCGGATTCGGGGTGGGATGAGATTGGTGTGACGGCCCAATTTCTGCCCCTGTGGCCCTGAAAAGGGACTTTCAGCCATCTTCAGGCCCCTTGATGAAGAAAAAAGAGGGGGTAATGGCGGGCGTCTGTCATTTTTGGCACGGAGTTGGCTTCTCCTGGAGGCGTATCCCATTCACGCTTCCAAACGGTGTACGACTATGGCTTCCGCTTCAGTTACCCCCAACAGTTCTTCCCTCTCCATGCTCCTGAACCTGTACATGCAGGGTCACATCAGCGAGAAAGTCTGGAAGCGCGTCATGCGCCTCATGGACTCGCAGAATGCCACCAAGCAGGAGCGCATGGCCCTTGCCCGTTATGTCCGCGATGTCGTGGCTGAGACGGGCGTTGCTTCCCTGAACATGCCGCGAGTTACGGAACTCAGCGACATGCTCGCCCACGTAAGACATTCCTAAATCGTCGAAGCGCATCACTACACACTACCTCCTCCTGTGTGTTTCGGCCGTCCGTAACGGTGGGTGATACGTTCGGTCTCTAGCCCTTCGACGTAGGGGCCGGGTGCTTTTGGAAGCAGCACCCGGCCCTGTTCTATTTTCAGGCCGTTGTGGCGGTCATTTCGGTTCCGTCCACCGCAGCAGTGGATTCAACGGCGCCGGCAATCGCCGGCATTTCGTGATGTGACTCGTACAGAGCCACCTCACTGCCAATCCACGCAACGCCGATTCCTGCCCGCCCAAGCAGAACCAACTGCTGCAGCAGGTACACCCCAAAGGACGCTCCGAGGGCCGTCTCAATCGGGATCGGCAGGAGCAGCAGAACGAGGCTCGGTACATACCAGAACAGGTAGACGGCCTGGCTGGACCACCTTCCGAGTCCGAACCTGAACCCTGCGCCAGCCGCCTCGAACACGCCGAGGTCGCGTTGGACAAGGGCAATTCGTGCATAGTCCAGGGCCAGATCCAGTGCAGCGAGGCCCATGATCAAGACTGAGGGCACCCCGACGAACACCGTCCAGAAGACCACCACCTCGCCGGAGAGGTTGATGAAAAAGACAACGGCCAGCAACAGCATTCCGATTCCCCAGACGGCGGCCGGGACCACGAAGAGGGCGGTCAGTCCGGTGGATCGCCAGAAGTAGTTCTCGACGCCGCGCCAGAATGAACGTCCACCGCCCTGCCGGAGCGCCTCGACCAGGCCCACCCCGAGTGCAGAGGACCAGAAGAACAGCAGGAGGAAGGAGAAGCCGATCAGGCCGAACACGGTCGCCAGGGTGCTCCCCAGCACTTCGGGGATGTCGGCAAGCAATTCGACGTCAATGGAATCAATGCCGGCCTCTGCGAAGGTGGTCGCCAGCGCCCCACCTATGGGTGCGGAGATCAGATAGCCAAGGGCCGCATGGACCAGGAAAATCAGCAGGGCAAGGAGGGGGCGCTGACGAATTGCCTGCAGCCCTGATCGAATGGATGAGGTGATCATTGACTAGAACAGGGCAGAGATGAGAAGGGCCAACTGATGGAATCGAACGGAGAACTTCCGTCGCTCCGCTGTTGCAGGACTGTCGCCCGCGCCAACTACACGGCGGTTGTTGAGGCGGTCGATGTCCAGCCACAACACGCCTTCCGGGTCCAGCGTGGCTGCCGCAAGCGGTGAGTCACGCTCCACCCTGAATTCCTTCCATGCCTCACGACCATCCCACGGAATGTCGTGGGTAGTGCCGTCGCGGAACGTCATCCGTACGGTGGTGGGCATGTGTCCGTCGTAGACCCGCTGTACCACAACGCGGTTGATGTATCGGGCGTCGAGGCTGTCCGGGATCGAACTGTCGCGGGACGCTGTTACCTGTTCAATCCGGTAGTCCAGGACCGCCGTCCCGTACACATACTGGTCGAAGAACCAGTCCAGATCCTCGTCCGCCACCCGCTCGGCCACTTCCTGCAAATCCTGCGTGGAGGGGTGCCGAAAGCGCCATTCGCGGTAGTAGGTCCGGAGGAATTCCTTCATGGTCTCCCATCCCAGGTAGCCTTCGAGCGTGTTCATCACTGTGGCCGGCTTGGCGTACGAGTTTTTTCCGTAGTCGGCTGAGAAATCATACTCCCAACTCCAGGTGGCCAGACTTCCGCGCGCGGGATTCTGCTTGACGTAGGACAAGCGCTGCATCGCGCGACTGCTGAGCGGAAGACCAGGAATTTCCATCATGGCTCCCTCGCCGTAGGTGTCGTCCATGACTTTGGACTCGACATAGGAATTCATGCCCTCGTCCAGCCAGGCCTCCTCAAATTCGTTGGACGCGAGGAGCCCGTAGAAGTACTGATGGCCGAACTCGTGGATGGCCACCATTTCAGGGACGCGCATCCAACTCGGCCCCATATAGAGCGTCAGGCCCGTAATGAGCGTGGGGTATTCCATCCCTCTGGCGCCCCCAGGGGCATCGACGATCGTCAGCGTGGTGTACGGATACTCGCCCACCCACGCGTCGAAACGCTCGAGCGCCGCGATCACGGAATCCATGTGCCGACGGACCTGGGTTTCGGTATCGTGCTCGGGTCGAAGCAGCAGCCGGAGTTGGACGTGTCGCCAGGTTTCCTCGTGGACCCGGTAGTCCTCGTAGGCCGTCCAGGCAAAATCGTGCACATCGTCGGCCCGGTAGCGCAGGGTCTTCAGGCCGTCCTCCACCGCTTCGTCGGTGCGCACGCCGCTTGCGCCCACCACAAAGCTCTCCGGGACGCGAATGCTGACGTCGTAGGTCCCGAAGTCTGCGTAGAACTCGGAGTTGGCGTGGAACTGATGGGCATTCCACTGGCCGGTCGCGGCGTCGGCCGGGACGTACCGCTGGCCGGGCAGTTCATAGACGGCAATCTTGGGAAACCACTGGGCCACCATGAAGAAAGGCCGTCCCTGCGGGTCCTCCGCGAACCCGGTCCGGGCCACCACGCGGGGCAACTTGCTCTCAAATTCCATATCCAGGGCGATGGTCTCCCCGGGTTGCACCGCCTCCGGAAGCGAGACTGCCATGACGGTGCGGTCATTCGTGTTGCCGTCGTCCGGCTGAATGAATCGCATGCGCGCTGTAAGGTCGAGGGGGGCTCCCGAATAAGGCAAGGTTGTGTCGAGATCCGAGGGGAGCTCGCCCGCCACAGCCAGGCGCTCGATCTCCACGCCTCCCCAGCGATCATCCCGGCTGTCCGAGTTGCCGCGGTGGACGCCGCCACTTTCCACCTGGAAGGTCGATCCCGGCGAGAACGCGTTGAGGTACAGGTGGAATTGAAGCTCATCCACGGGTGCCGGTCCGTCGTTGCGCCAGGTGAGCCGCTGGGATCCCGTTACCGTGCGCAGTTCGGGGTCGAGCGTGGCGTCGATCCGGTAGGACACGCGTCGGTCGGAGAGCGGGGTCTCCGAGTTGGTGGATGCCTGCGCATGGACCAGGGTCGGCAGGACCAGCGCGAAGCCGAGGACCAGGC
>JABDJZ010000388.1 GCA_013003255.1 Rhodothermales bacterium | reverse complement strand
GGCCCGGGTGAATCGTAACGGCGTGGTCGAAGAGGTGTCGATCACGGTTGCCTCCACCATGGAGTCGATCGCTGTGAACCAGGAGATTGACCCCGAGCGATTTACCCGAGGGGGTGCGGACGCTCGGTAAGTCCGCCTTCGGACGGTGGAAAGGCCCCGGTGAGCTCTTCGAGCTGCCACTGGGTTCGCACACAACCTTTGGCGAAGGAATAGGCGGAACAGTTGTTGCCACCGAGGCAGCAAACGGAACTCCTTCTTCTTATGCCGAGGTTTCTCTCGCTAAAATCGGCTGCTGACCGCTATATGTGGCTGGGAGCCGCTTTCGGAGCCTGCTTCCCTGTACTGGCGACGGTAATTGTTGCCATCCAGCGGGGCATTGAGGTCAGCATTCCTGGCCTGTATGACCTGCACCTCCATGACCATCTGTTGTGGATCATTAACACGGCACCACTCTTCCTGGGATACTTCGCGCGGCTGGCCGGCGTTCGCCAGGACTGGCTCCAGCTAGAGCTCGATCGGCGCGATACCATTATTGACAAGCAGACCGCGTCTCTGCGGCAAGCCCTGGATGATGCGCATGTCGCCGTCCGGGTCAAGTCCAACTTTCTGGCCAACATGAGCCACGAGATTCGCACCCCCATGAACGGGGTACTCGGAATGGCCGGACTGCTTGCAGAAACACCACTTGATGAGGAGCAGCAAGAGTTTGTGGACACCATCCAGTGCAGCGGAGACATCCTTCTTTCGGTGATCAACGAGATTCTGGACTTCTCCAAGATTGAGGCTGGAAGCGTCGACCTGGAAGAGAGTCCACTGGCCCTGGCAACCATGGTCGAAGAAGCAATTGATCTGATCGCGCCGAAGGCCAGTGAAAAGCATCTGGAGCTTGCCTACGACCTGCAAAACGATCTGCCATCCCGGTATCTCGGGGATGTCACGCGGATCCGACAGGTGTTGATCAACCTCCTCTCAAACGCCGCCAAGTTCACCGAGAAGGGTGAGATCATAGTCCGCGTCGCGGGAGCACACGCAGCGAACGACAGCGGGCTCTGGAATCTCAGGATTGAGGTCACAGACACAGGCGTTGGCATCCCCTCTGACCGCGTGGAATCGCTCTTCGATCCGTTCACCCAGGCCGATGCGTCAACGACCAGACGGTTCGGCGGCACCGGTCTGGGCCTGTCGATAAGTATGCGCCTGATGGAGTTGATGGGAGGCTCAATCAGCGTAGATAGCCAGTTGGGTGCGGGCTCGACGTTCACCATGTCCCTGCCGCTGGTTGCCCTGCCGGAGAAACCTGCAAAGCAACGTCATGCCACGCTAGAAGGATCGAGCGTCCTGGTGGTGGACGATAATGCGACCAATCGCTTGATCCTGAAGAAGCAACTGGGCCACTGGGACTGCAGGACTGACGAAGCCGCATCAGGCGCGGACGCCCTGCGGATTCTCGCCGACGCGGACCCGTTCGACGTCGCCATTCTCGATATGCAGATGCCAGAGATGGACGGTCTGATGCTTGCGCGCCAGATCCTGCAGAATCCAAGGCATAGGAAGACCAGACTGGTCATGTTGTCGAGCCTGGGCGAGCGGGAGATTCGAAATGAAGCACTGGCCCTTGGTTTCAGTGCGGTGCTGACGAAACCCGTCAAGCCGAGCCAACTCCTTGGTTCTCTGCTGGAAACGAAGGATGAACCAGGCACCGAAAGCGAGGACCCTCGTGTGGCCACGCCGGAAAACCTGCCGCGTCTGGAGGTTCTACTCGCCGAGGACAACCCCATCAACCAGAAGGTCGCCCTGCGTCTCCTGGAGCATCTCGGGTGCTCTGCACAGGCCGTCTCGAACGGAAAGGAAGCGCTGGAAGCATGCGCTGAACAGCATTTCGATGTAATCCTGATGGACGTCCGCATGCCCGTCATGGATGGGATGCAGGCCGCAAAGACCATCCGGGACCAGCTGGGCGAGAACGCGCCCTACATCATCGCGCTGACGGCCGATACGACGATGGAATCAAAGGACGGTTGCGCGAACTGCGGGATGGACGCGTTCATTGCCAAACCTGTGCGCATGGACGAGCTCGAGCAAGCACTGAGC
>JABDJZ010000366.1 GCA_013003255.1 Rhodothermales bacterium | reverse complement strand
GGTCGGGGCAGGTAACTTTTGTTCAGGAGAACTATGGGGCAGTTGGCATTCAGAATCAGAATTCAGGCGGCGGCCGAAGCGTGGTCATGACCTATACGTTGGCGGATCTTGATGCCAACGGGTCAAGCACCCGAAACGCTCTTCTGTCACGGATCCTGGACTACTTCGGTTTGGCGGTTCAGTTGGATGCCGAACGGGCAGCGCTCCCGACGGCGCTGAGCCTCGGCACCCCGTATCCCAATCCCGCGACTTCCGAAGCCACACTGGATCTTGTGATGCCCGGCGGAGCCTTTGTAGACATCGACGTGTATGACATTCTAGGCCGACGCGTAATGCAGCCGGTGTCCGGCAAGCTGCTGGATGCGGGCCGCCACGAGATTACCCTTGACGTTTCGATGCTTGCGCCGGGCAGCTACTTCGTCAGGGTGCGGGGCGGTGACGCTGTGGCACACAGCCGGTTTACACTCGTTAGATAACCTCATGACACGTCCGCACATCATTGCTGCCCGCGAAGAGTTCCTCAACACGCTGAGCCACGGCGCCGGGCTTGTGGCCGCCCTCGCGATGACGCCGGTCTTGATCTACGGAGCCGTGCTCAATGGTGGACCCGCCGACATCGTGGGCGCCAGCATCTTCGGGGCAACCCTGGTCGTGCTGTATTTCGCCTCAACCGCCTACCACGCAGCCCGCCCGGGACCGTGGAAGGACCGACTGCAGCGGCTGGACCATGCCGCCATCTACCTCCTGATTGCAGGCACCTACACCCCGTTCACGCTCGGGCCGCTTGCCGGGGCCTGGGGCTGGTCCCTCTTCGGCGTCGTCTGGGGCATCGCGGTGCTGGGTGTGGCTTTCAAGCTCTTTTTTGGGGACCGGTATCCGAGGATTTCGATGGCGGGTTACCTGGTGATGGGATGGCTGGCGGTCATCGCCATCAAACCATTCCTGAGCGCCATGCCGGTGGCCGGACTGGCCTGGGTGGCTGCAGGCGGCCTGGCCTATTCAGCAGGCGTGTATTTCTACGCCCAGCCGAACAGGCGGTACGCGCATTTCATTTGGCACCTGTTCGTCCTGGCCGGGTCGGCGTGTCACGTGATCGCCGTCCTCGGATACGCGGCCGGGTAACCTGTCTGGGACCTAGAACTTGAACGAAGGCAATTCGCGCGCCATCAGTGCGTCTGCGTCCTCGCGAAGCATGTAGTGCTGATCCACCGCGACGTCCTCGAATCGCTGGCGGACTCCTGAGGTGGGCCACCAGACCTCCACAAAGTCGATTGCGTCGGCGTCACCAAGTCCGAACCACTGCCGGAGTGGTGACGCCCCAAAGCTACCGCCGGAATTGACGGTCCGGTGGACGGATCGCCCCTCCTTCAGCCGAACGTGTATCCGAGCCCCGATGGCAGATCGGTTGGACTGCACGCCCTCCAGTTCCAGCGAGACCCAACGCCGCACGGGCCCGGTGTTTTCCAGGAGCACATTGCGAAACACGTCTCCCTCGTACGCGCCTCCGAGCACGATGTAGACATCCTGATCACCGTCGTGGTCAACGTCACCGAAGGCCGCGCCGTGTCCCTTTGCAAGGTGCCCGAAACCACCGGCGACCGTCACTTCCTCGAACCGTTCGCCGGCTACGTTCCGAAACATGCGGTTGGGCATCATCGCGCGAAAGTCCGGATCCCCGGTGCCGACATAGAAGTCCAGGAAACCGTCCCCGTCGAGGTCTCCAAAGTTGGTGCCCATCGTATACATGACCTTGGTCAAACCGGCGGACACCGTGACGTCATCAAACACGCCGTCCCCCCGATTTCGGTACAGTCGGGGGTGCTCCGCCCGGAATGGCCGACCCATGTACTCTGCCGCGACGTCCCCGGTGGATGCGCGCCAGGCATTGACAAATATGTCGTCGTCGCCATCGTTGTCGTAGTCCCAGAACCAGGGCGGGAAGGACTCCATGAAGTCGCGCACGCCGGCTGTGGACGAGACATCAACGAATCGCCAGCCACCATCCTCGGCGGGCCCCTGGTTGTGCCAGAGCATGTTTGGCTCGGACAGGTTGGAGATCATCAGGTCCGGGCGGCCATCCAGGTCTATGTCGCCCCAGTGGGCTCCCTTGACGAAGGAACGGATTCGCAGACCGACGTCCTCGGCAACGTCCACGAACGTGCCGTCCCGCTGGTTGTGAAACAGTTGCGAGGGCCGAAAACCGGATTCGGTACTGGTTTCGTTGCCGACAAACAGGTCCAGCCATCCGTCCCCATCGAAGTCGCCCCATGCCATCATGTGCGAGGGATGCTCCTGACCAAGTCCGGCCGAGCC
>JABDJZ010000361.1 GCA_013003255.1 Rhodothermales bacterium | reverse complement strand
GCACCCGGCCATCGCCTATCTGGATGTGGGTCACTACGAATCTGAGGCTGTGACGGAGGAACTCCTTCTCGATTTCCTTCGAGGACGTTTTCCGGAAGTAGTGTGGGTCCGGACTGAGAACTCGACGTCGCCGGTGCGAAGCTTCGTGCCGTGAGGTCTGGGGTGGGGTGGTCCCGCGGGCGGTGAGCGGCTGGGCCCCCGGGCGCGGCGCTGACTGCCCACACGCGATCTGCATAAACGCGGCTGAACTTTTGACAGGACTCCCCGTTTTTGTGTGCTACGTACAAACGGAAATCGGTCCAGTTCGGGAATGGCAAACATCCACCACGAGGTAACGATCGGCGAGCAGCTTCAGGCGCTCGTCCGTCTTCAGGCAATCGACAGCAAGATTGACCAGATCACCAAGCTTCGGGGAGATCTCCCTGAAGAGATCCGGGACATGGAAGATGAGAAGGTTGGCTTGACCACTCGTCTTGAAAAGCTGGAGGCCGAGCAGAAGGAGCAGGAGGCCGCCATTCGCCAGGCCGGCGTTGACATCAAGGAAGCAGAGATGCTGATCCAGCGCTACGAGGAGCAGCAGCTCCAGGTGCGCAACAACCGCGAGTATGACGCGCTGACCAAGGAGGTCGAAGCTCAGAAGCAGCGGATCACGGACAATAACGCCAAGATCGAGGAGCTTGAGGCCATGGGCCCCGAGCACGCTCAGGTGGTTGAAGAGGCCCGCCAGCGCCTGGCCGATCTCGACACGCAGCTTGATGAGAAGCGCGGCGCGCTCTCGGAGGTACTCTCCGACACCAAGCACGAGGTCGAGAATCTGGAGAAGGAACGCGACGTGGCCAAGACGTCTGTAGAGGCCCGCTACCTCCGCGCCTACGAGCGCCTTCGGGGCCGGGTTCGTGACGGACGCGCCGTGGTGCCCCTCGAACGAGGTGCCGCAGCCGGCTTCGCCGTTCCGCCGCAGCGCCAGCTCGAAATTCGGCAGCGCAATCGCATCATCGTATGCGAGCACACGGGACGCATCATCGTCGACGGTGATCTCTTCCGTGAGACCATGGCGGAAGTCTAGACTCCGTCCCCTACTTTCTTTCCGGGCGTCAGTCGGACCGTCGCGTTGCTCCCTTGAGGGGTAATGAGGAAAGTCCGAACACCACAGGGCACCGTGCTTCCTAACAGGAAGGCTCGAACGTCGGTTCGAGACGGCAAGTGCAACAGAAAGCAAACCGCCGATGGCCCTCGGGCACAGGCAACGGGTGAAATGGTGGGGTAAGAGCCCACCGGCGTGTCGGGCAACCGATGCGGCCAGGCAAACCCCACGGGGTGCAAAGCCAAGCAGCGCCGGCTTCCGGCTTGCCGGAAATGAGCGGCCCGCTCAACGGCGCGGGTAGGCTGCTAGAGGCCGTCGGCGACGGCGGTCCCAGATAGATGGCGGTCCCCCGGGGAAACCCGCGAATCTCCGGGCGACAGAATTCGGCTTACAGACTGACGCTTTCCGCGACCGAGGGGTGCTTCCGACGAGGCACCCCTCTTTTTTTGGGGGGTGGGCCGTTGGTGACCGGCAGACGGCGGCGCAGGGCCGCGGGGTCTGGCCGTTTCGGCCCGCGCCAAGTTGAATCAGCGGCCTGGATGAACTTCTGCGGCTGTTTCGACCCGCGCCAAGTTCAATCAGCGGCCCAGGTGAACTTCTGCGGTGCTCTCGGACCCTCGCCACGAACTCGCCGCGCAGAGACCCCCGTCGACGCACCGAGAATCAACTCTAAATCCCGAGCGCTCTCCTAGTTGCCCGATCCGGCGTCCGGAGGCGTCGTGGCGGCATCACCCGCCGGTGCGGGGACGCTGGCCGGAGGAGGAAGAACGGCTGCGGGCGGATTCTCCTGCGCCTGCTGCTGGATTACGCTCTCACGCGTACCCGAGTCAATGGCGAAGTTGGTCAGGATGCACAGCACGATGAAGGCGGTGGCAAGCACCCAGGTGGCCTTCTCGAGAAAGTCCGGCGCCTGACGGCTGCCCAGGATCTGGGTCGTGGCACCACCGGAGGCGATACCCGCGAGTCCCCCGCCCTTACCGCTCTGCAGGAGGACGGAGAAGGTCAGCAGAATCCCGATGATTCCGATGAGGACAATAAGCAGCGTAAACAGCGTCATGGGTCGACTTTCTCAGATGCGTTCAGCCGAATAAGATAGCATTATTGATCAGCTTCCGGAATAGGCTGCGGGTGCAGGGGGTGTGAATCCTGCTTGGCGGCGGGTGGAACTAACCCGGGCGTAGGTGCGGCAAGCCCCGCGCCCTGCCGACGGGTGCAACAACCCCCGCTCCCTGCCAAGGTACAGCTACCCCCGCGCCCTGCCCATTCGCGACCCTGCCATCAAGAGCCCGGCGGCCGTTTTCATGTCCTGAAGGTCGCCGGCTCCTGCCTTCTCGATCAGCTCCCGTAGATCGTGGATTTCCACCTCCAGAAACTCGCCCTCATCCAGCGCCTGTTCGGTCTTCACGAGTTCGGTTCCAAGGAATACGTGGATGGCCTCGTTGCTGTACCCCACTGCGTTGTACAGCACCCCGAGGACCTCGAGCTTCCCGGCCCTGTACCCAGTCTCCTCTTCCAACTCGCGGAGGGCCACCGCTTCGGGGGCCTCGCCGCCATCGAACTTGCCCGCAGGGATCTCAAGGAACGTCCGATCCGGGCCGTAGCGGAACTGCCTCACCATGACCACCTTCCCACCGGGCAGGACAGGCACCACCGCCGAGGCACCGGGATGGTCAATCCACTCCCGCACACCCTCGGACCCGTCCGGCATCGCCACCCGATCCCGCTTGACGTGGAGCAGGCGGCCCTTGAATATCTCCTCGCTATCCAGCGTGCGTTCCTTCATTGACCGTGTTGTTGTGAGGGAGTTGTTGAATCTGTTCGACCCGTTAGTTTCTCAACGGATCTGCGCACACGCGGCCAGAGCCACAATAGAGGCCGTCTCGGCCCGAAGGCGGGCACGTCCCAGGGACGCGAGGTGGAAGCCGGCTTCGACGGCCTTTGCCACCTCATCGTCCGTGAATCCACCCTCCGGGCCCACGAGGATGAAGAGGTCCGTGTGCGACGGCCCGACAAGATCGGCGATGCGAGTGCCAGGGTCGGCCGCCTCGTGACAAATGATTCCGAGCGCATCGGGCTCCCGCATGTCCAGAATTTTCTCGAACCGGGTGACCTCGCCCAGCTGGGTGAGCCAGGAAGAGCCACTCTGCTTCATCGCTCCGACGAGAATCTTCCGCGCCCTGTCCGCTCGCAGCCGAGACTGCTCGGTCCTGCGCGTTGTCATCGGGATGACCCGCGCTGCACCAATCTCGGCCACCTTCTCCAGCATGGTCTCATACCTGCCGGCGTTCTTGACAAGCGCCGCCGCGAGCGTCACACGGAGGCCCAGGGCAGGCGATTCGCGCTCCGTGTCCTGTATACGGACCACAACGCCCCGCTTGGTCACGGTCTCCAGCACGGCCCGTGAGCGCGTGCCGGCGCCATCGACTACGAATACTTCGTCACCCTGCGTCAGGCGCAGGACTCGGGTAGCGTGTGCCGCCTCATCCGCCGGAAGCGGAACCGCTCCGCCGGGAGGCTGATCAGGCGCGAAAAAGGTGTGCTTGGGCATCACAGGCCGAAGGCTATTCCGAAATGGACCCGCCCATTGGTCAGGCCGTCCTCGCGATTGACCGCGTAGCTCACATTCAGCAGCCCCGCGGCGGTCATCAGTCGGACGCCCACTCCAAACCCTGGATGGACGCCGGGTTTCTCATCGGGGCCCCGACCCGGATCCACATAGCCCACATCAGCAAACAGGTAGGCAAAAGAGGGGCCCTGCAGCCGGCTCCGAACTTCAACCAGGGCGCGTCCAACTGCGATTCCGGCAAACCGCTCCTCGTCATACCCACGAAGGCTGGATGCGCCGCCGAGGCGGTAGAGGTCCGATGGGTCTGGGTCGTCGGTCACCAGAACACGGGCATCACCGCCGAGCACAAGCGTCAAACTGCCGGACAGTGGCACATATCCCCTCAGCGATCCCTGAAGACGATCCTGCAG
>JABDJZ010000185.1 GCA_013003255.1 Rhodothermales bacterium | reverse complement strand
CGCTGGCATGGTACAGGCGGGCCTCCGCGGTGCCCAGCGCGCGCGCAAACTCGGCGGCGAGTGCCCGGAAAAAGCGAATGCCCCCCGATCCGGAAACTTTCAGGGGGTGATACCGGACGCCTTGGGGCAGGGAAGACTCGAGGTCGGACCCGGGAAGGCAGAAGAGGTCAACGGTCAAACCTGCGTCCGCCAGGGCACCCAGTTGCCGAAGCGCCCGGGCGTTCCGATGCACGTCGCCCGCCATGGCGAAGGCGATATCGACTCCTTGGTCCAAAGGGGAATTCCGGTTGTGAAGCAGGGACGCGAGGCCTCGATGGCTGCACTGCCAGACAACCGTGGATTGGAGGAATGGTTCGAAGCCAATCTGCTCGTGGCATATTCGATGAAGGGCCGTCCTTTTGCCCCGGAGAGGATTGCAACTAATCGTGTAAGCGCTTACACTCTTTGTTACAAAATCGATTCCGCCATCGCTTCCACACCCACCAGATCTGATTGCGGTTGAGCCGGCTGTGCCAGTAACCATCTACGACATAGCCAGCAAGGCCGGCGTCTCCATCGCCACGGTCTCCCGCGTGTTCAACGAGAGTCCGAGGGTCTCTCCGTCCACGCGAAGCAACGTGCTGGAAGTGGCCGCGCAACTGGGGTATCAGCCGCACGCCACGGCGCGGTCCTTGGCGCGGCGCAAGTCGAGCATTGTTTCCGCGGTCATCCCGATGCTCACGAACTACTTCTTCGTGGAGATCCTTCGGGGACTGCAGGACACCCTGGCCAAAACCGAGTATGACCTCCTGGTCTTCTCGGCCAGGACCCTCGATGAGGTCGACGGCCAGATGGACCGGGCGTTGCAACGGGGCCAAGCGGCAGGCATCCTGGTCTTTTCCAGTCCGATGACCCCGGCGCGGGTAGAGCGACTGAGCAAGGCAAAGGAAGCCCTGGTTCTGGTGGACTGCTTCCATGCAGGCCTGGACTCGGTCACCACCAACAACGTGGAAGGCGGCAATCTGGCGACGAAGCATCTTCTCGAGCAGGGATGCCAGCGCATCGCGCTCCTCATGGCCAACCCGGAATCGGTCCCTGCGCGCGACCGACGGGAGGGCTACGTTCGGGCGTTGGAGGCAGCCGGTCGCGCGGTTGAAGAGAATCTGATTGTGGTGAGCGCGGACGAAGAGCACCACGGCTACAGCGAGAAGTCCGGCTACGACGCCATGCGGCAACTGCTGTCCGTGGCCGAGCCGCCCGATGGCGTTTTTGCTACTTCTGACGTTCAGGCCATTGGAGCTCTGCGCGCCATTTCCGAAGCCGGCCTTCCGGTACCGGACACCATCCGGGTGGTGGGCTACGATGACATCCTCATAAGCCAGCACGTAGGTCTGACCACCATTCGGCAGCCCATGTACGAAATGGGAGTGGTAGCCGCCAAGCGTCTTCTTTCGCAGGTCAGCTCGCCAACACAGGTCCGTGCCCAGACCGTTCTGTCACCCAGTCTGGTAGTCCGGCGCACCACCGGCGGTCAATCGGAGCTTGCCCACACGGAGGTCGCGCAGTCGTGATTCAGCGGATTCATATCGCCCTGCTGGCGCTATTCCTCGGTACCGGGTGCTCCGGAAGCGATTCTTCCACGGAGCCACTCGCGGTAGTGAACGGGCGTACCATTGGAATGGAGCAGTACCAGCGCGGCTACCGGGAGTATCTGTTCCGGGGTGGCCTGCCGGATGAGCCTACCCGGCGCTCTGCATTCTTGAATCGCCTGATAGCCATCGAACTCATCGCCTCCGAGGCCCGCGATGCAGGAATCGAGGGTACCCCCGAGTATGGCGAGGCCCGCGACCGGGCCAGGCAGAAGCTCCTTATTGAGGCCTACCTCGCAGACAACGTCTACGACCTAATCGAGGTCACCGATCAGGATCTGCTGGATCAGTTCGTCCGGGTCAATACCCAGATGACGGCACGCCACCTGAGGGCCAATTCGCCCGAAGAAGCCCAGCGTCTCGCAGAACGCCTGGAAGCCGGTGAGACGTTTGAGGACCTGGCTCCCGAGGTGTTTGCCGACCCCGTGCTTGCCTCCAACGGCGGGCTGGTAGGGACCTTTGGCTTTGACGAGATGGACCCGGCATTTGAAGATGCCGCCTTCCGTCTGCGGGTTGGAGACGTCTCCGAACCCATCCAGACGGCCCAGGGCTTTTCCATCATCAAGCTGGAAGACCGGTTTACCAAGCCCGTGATGACGGAGACCGAGTACGCCGAGTCCAAGGACAAGCTGGAGCAGTTTGTCCGCGCCCGAAAGCAAGTCGCCGCGCGACGCGCCTTCCTGGAAAGTCTGCTCGACGAGGCGAATCCGCAGATCGACGCCGAGGCTGCGCTGTCCCTGATGGCCGCCGGAGATGAGGAAAGTCCGACGCCGGTGGTGACGTTCACCCTGAACGGAGAGCCGGCGTCCTGGACGCTCGCCGAGATTCAGGCGGCGGCGGACTTCACAAGCGAGCGGCAGCGCCGTTCCGTGGACAATGCCAACGACTTCAAGGCCTTCGTGGAAGGGCTGGTAGCCCGGACGCTGCTTCTGGACCGTGCCGAGGCCCAGAATCTGGGGCGCGATTCCCGGGTCCGCCAGGGGCTGGATTCCGCGATGGGCGACTGGATCTACGAGCAGGCCTTCGATCAGTTGGTGGCCAACATGGAACTGACCGAGGACGAACTGCGGGCCTACTTCGAGGCCAATGACTCCGAGTTTCAGCAGCCGCGCCGTGTGCGCCTCCGCGAAATCGTTGTCGCCACCAAATCCGAGGCCGACGCGCTGCGCAGCCGCGTGACGGCCTCCAATTTCGAGGCAGTAGCCAGACAGTCTTCGCTGCGTCCAGAATCCGCTGCGTCAGGCGGAGACCTCGGCCTTTTCGCCCAGGAAGAACTCGGCCCCTGGGGAGATGACGTCTTCAAGGCCAGTTCCGGCGACATCCTCGGCCCATTGCCCTCGGCCGGCAAGTACATCCTTTTGAAGGTCGAACGCTTTGAGGCGCCCCGACCGGCCACGTTTGAAGAATCCCGTTCGCAGGTCGAGGCCATGCTCCGCCGCGAGCGCCAACAGTCCTACCTGCGCGAGCACGTCCAAATGCTCCGCA
>JABDJZ010000308.1 GCA_013003255.1 Rhodothermales bacterium | reverse complement strand
GTGCAGGCCCCGCCCGCCGTCGGGTGACTTGACGTCACGAACGGGTAGGTGCCATGATCAACGTCCAGCAGCGAGCCCTGAGCGCCCTCCGCGAGCACCTCTTTACCGGCTGCCAGCGCGTCGTTGAGCAGCGCGGTGGTGTCGGTCACGAACGGATCAATGAGCTTGTCGAACTCCACGTACTCGTCGACAATGGCCTCGACGTTAAGCTCCTCCTCCTTGTAGACCTCCCGGAGAATGGCATTCTTCTCCTCGATGGCCAGGCGAAGCTTCTTCCGTAGCACGTCCCGGTCGAGGAGGTCCACAACACGGATTCCGGTCCGCGCAAACTTGTCGACGTAGGAAGGGCCGATTCCGCGACCCGTCGTACCAATGGCACCGGCATCGCGCGCCCGCTCCCGCACCTGCTCAATCCGTTTGTGATACGGCATGATCAGGTGGGCGTTGTGCGAGATGAAGAGCCTCCCCTCCACGTCCAGTCCCAACGCCTGGATCATGCGGATCTCGTCCATCAGGGCGATGGGGTCAATCACCACCCCATTTCCGATCACGCACTGGGTACCGTCGTGGAAGATGCCGCTCGGCACCAGGTGGAGCACGTGCGTCTCATCCCCGATGCAAATGGTGTGGCCTGCGTTGGCCCCACCCTGGTAGCGGGCAACGATGTCCACCTGCGCAGAAAGCAGATCGACAATCTTTCCTTTTCCTTCGTCGCCCCACTGGCTGCCGATTACAATGCTGACGGGCATGCTGGTCTCAAATGGTTCGGGTAGCTGGCGAGGCGCTCTCAGGGGTTGGCCCGGCCATACCGACTTTACACACGAAAGGCGGCGGGTTGGTGCCCGCCGCCTTCCGAAGAAACTGTGCTCTTTTCAGCGAGCCTATTCGGCGTAGCTCTCGACCGCCTTCTTGACGGAGTCGAAGTGCTTGAACACCGTGATCAGCTTGGTGATGACCAGAAGTGACTGAATACGGTCCGCCACATTGGCCAGCCGGAGATCACCACCTGCATTACGCATGGTGGTCATCGCGCTGATGAGCATGCCCAGGCCGGAGGAGTTCATGAACTTGACCTTGCCGAGGTCGGCGACCACATTGGTCTTGCCCGCTTCCTTCAGCTCGTGCAGGGTGTCGTGAAGCTTGGACCCATCAGGTCCGCCCATGACATTGCCCTTGAGGGTGATGACGACGCAGTTGTACTGTTCGTCCAGGTTGTAATTCATCTGGTCCTTGGCGTGGAGTTAATAGGCGTTCGCTGGAGAGTCCGGTGACTTACCGTCGCGTGGGCTTTCCGAACCGGTTCCGCAACTCAACAACCACGGGCGAGGCCACGTAGATGGACGAGTACGTCCCGATCAGAATTCCGATGATCAGCGCGAAGGCAAAGCCGCGAAGGACCTCGCCGCCGAATATAAACAGGACCAGTACGACGAGCAATGTGGTGCTCGAGGTGATGATGGTCCTACTCAGCGTGTTGTTGATGGACTTGTTGACCACCTTCTCGTAGTTGTCCGACTTGAACAGGCCTGTGTACTCGCGTATTCGGTCAAACACCACCACGGTGTCATTCAACGAGTACCCCACAATGGTCAGGAAGGCCGCGATGATGGTCTGGTCAATCTGCAGCGAGAACGGCAGGAAACCGTGCAGCGCGGCAAATACGCCGAGGGTGATTGTCACGTCGTGAAAGAGCGCGGCCACCGCGCCCAGACCGAACCGCCACTCGAACCGGAGGAGGATGTAGACAAAGATCACCAGCAGGGATCCAAGTACCGAGTAGATGGCTCCCCGCTTCAGTTCCTGGGCAAAGCGAGGTCCGACGATATCGTTCTTGAGCATGACCGGATTCGAACCCGGATAGAGGGTGTTGAAGCCCTCCAGAATCTGACTCTGAACGGCAGAGATACTCTCGTCCGGCAGGGTCCGGACCAGTAGGGCGTTTGCCCCGAAGGTCTTGACCTCTGGCTCGGTGCCGAGAACACCGCCGAGGCCCGCGCGGGCCTCGGTGGCATCAATCTGAATGTCCGTCTCGACAACGAACTCCATTCCTCCCTGGAAATCGATTCCCAGTTCCACGCCGTTGAGGGTGAGGCTTATGAAACTGGCGAGCAGCAGGACTCCGGAGATGATGTACCCCTTCTTCCGACTGTCAACGAACCCAAAGTCCGCGTTTTCAAAAATGCGCATGGCTATATGCTGTTTTTCGTGATGTGTTGGCGTCCGATCAGCCGAGGCTGACGGTCATGCGCCGATCGATCACGAGATAGTCGAAGATGATGCGGGTAAAGACGATGGCCGTGAACATGGAGGACAGGATGCCTGCCATGAGGGTCACCGCGAAACCCTGGATGGGGCCGATTCCGAACGAATACAGGATCACGCCGACAAAGAACGTCGTGATGTTTGCATCGAAGATGGCGCTGAGCGCCTTCGAATAGCCTCCCGCAATGGCCGCTTTCAGCGTGCGGCCTGAATTCTGCTCTTCCCTGATGCGCTCAAAGATCAGCACGTTGGCGTCAACCGCCATACCGATCGTCAGCACCAGACCCGCGATACCCGGGAGTGTCAGGGTAGCGTTGAATCCGGCCAGGATGCCCATCACAAAGATGAGGTTCAGGACGAGGGCCAGGTTGGCCACCACGCCGGCCGTCCGGTAGTAGAAGATCATGAACAGGGCCACCATCACGAGGCCGAGGATCACTGAGTTCAACCCGGCTCGAATGGATGCCTGTCCGAGGCTTGGACCAACCGTCCGCTCCCCTACGATCTCAACCGGTGCCGGGAGGGCTCCTGACTTGAGTACAGTCACGATGTCGGACGCCTCCTCACGCGAATCCAGTCCGGAAATATTCGACCGCCCTCCGGTGATGCGCTGCTCGACCACGGGATAGGAGTACACGACGTTGTCGAGCACGATGGCGACGTTCCGCCCGACGTTGGCGCCGGTGAGGCGTGCCCAGGTTCGGGAGCCTTCCGAGTTCATGGTCATGGTGACCTCGGGGACGTTCGTGAACTGGTCAAAGTCCACGCGCGCGTCGGTGATGGTCTCACCGCCCAGTTCCACTTCACCGCGAACCCCGAGCAGGTCGAACACCTCAAAGCCATCCTCGGTGGTGCCGATGGGTGAAGACGTGTACATCAGCGTCACGCCCTGCGGCAGGAAGTCCTGTACCCGCGGATCCTTCAGCAACTGGTTGACCGCACTGGTGTCCTGCTCGGATACGCGGCCGAACGTGACGCCCTGCCCAACGGGCTGCATCACGTCAAGCAGTGTGTTGGTCGGACCGGTCTCGCTCTGGGCCAACAGCTGATCCACGCCCAGCGTGGTGTCTGCGGCCGCATCGGTCTCGCTCGAGTCCACTTCAGGCTCGTAGTACTGGATGATGGACTGCAGCGAACGCGTCAGTTCCTGAGGGTCCCCCATGAGGCGAAACTCCAGGCGGGCCGTTCCACGCAGTAGTCCGCGAATACGCTCCTCATCGTCGATGCCCGGAAGCTCAACAATGATGCGCCGCGTTCCCTGCTTCTGGATGGACGGCTCCGTCACACCGTAGCGGTCAACGCGGTCACGAATGATCTCGATGGCGCGATCGACGGCCTCACTGGCTTCCGTCCGGAGATAGGCCGCAACTTCGGAGTTGGTCGAGCGACGCGTGATGCCGAGGTCATCGTTGCGGAAGTAGCGCGAAAGTCTGGCCTCGGAATCCCGGGACTCAAACTCCGACACGAACGCGTCGATGATGGGAACGCCCGTACGATCGGCGTCAGCAAGCGCTGCGGCGAGTACGTCGTCGAACAGCTCATCGGTATCGGTGGCCAACTCACGAATGAGCGCCTCCACACGGACCTCGAGAGTCACGTGCATCCCGCCGAGCAGGTCCAGACCCAGTTTCAGGGCCTTTTCCCGCACCTGGCGGATGTTGGACATGTTGTCCTGTTCATAGTCAGCACGCTCCTCCTCGGAGAGTGCTTCCATTTGCTGGTTGATGAAGTAGTTCTGGACCGACGGGTACAGGTAGTAGCCGGAGAGGACCAGAAAGAAGCCGATCAAGAAGATCTTGAATCCGTTTCCCTGCATGATTCTTGGATGCTGGGTTAGTCGAAATGGGGCGCACGACCGTGCGGCCCTGGAATGGGGCTCCTCGTGGAGCCGGAAACGCGTAGGGTGCCCCGTCTAACGGGGATCGGCGGCCTAGGGGCCGAGCGCCTGGATGGACGTGTTCAGTCCGAAAGAGGAGCGTGTGTCCGCTCTGGTGGGCGCCAGTTCATCGGCCGAAACCGGATCACTGATAATCTGCACGCTGGCCGTGTGCCCGGAGGCGATGACCAGGGCAGCCTGGTCCGCGCGGCTCAGCCGGTTGGTAGCCAGGGGTTCCTTGGGAGAAAGCGAACGGAGGTCCTGAAGAATCAGGGCGAGCAACTCGTCCGCCGATTCCAGTTTGGTGTCTCCTCCGAAGAGATCGAGTGCGTTACCCAGCTCTCCCCGCTTGTCGAGGATCTGCACGAAGTCGAGTACAAACGACTCCAGCGACGTGTGATGGGCACGAGCCGCCGTTCCCAGCGCCTGCTCCAGCGCATCGTGGCCCTCGGCCACGCCCCTGTCGAGCAGCCACTCCGTGTAGTCGGCCGCGGAACGATCTTCCGCGATGGCGGCCATTGGCTGCACCAGTAGCTGGAGCATCGCAACCAGACCGACCCACGCCATAAAGCGCGTGAATCGACCTTGAGCCAGGCCTATCGGGTCAGCTGTACTGGGCAAGAAGGGTCCTTGGGGAGGGAATGTGGTCGCAGCAATCGCAGCGGGGCAAGATATGTTCCGGACTTCGCGGCTCATCCGGGGTGATGAGACCAGATCAAGTTTGGCGCTGTTTTCGAAATCGCGGTGGGACTCCCCCGGAGCTGGCCCGTGTAAAGCGTCTGTGTGTTCACCGACCGTAATCGCATGCGTGCGCGTTTCTGGTTTACTGTGGCGACGATCGGCGCGGCCGTCGGCCTGCTGGGCTGGGGAGCTTTTGTAACGTCCATCGACGCCGGTCTGGCCGTACCTGACTGGCCCACGTCCTTCGACTCGTACGACCCGTTCAATCCGTGGCCGAACTGGTGGGAAGTCACGCCCATTCTCGCCGAACACGGCCACCGCCTTGCCGGCGCGCTTGTGGGTTTCCTGACCCTGATCCTGGCTGTGTGGACCGGACTGACCGATCCACGCCGCTGGATGCGAAGATTGGGATATGCGGCGCTTGTCCTTGTCTCTTTCCAGGGATTGCTGGGTGGACTCCGGGTGGTTTGGGTTTCGCTGGACCTGGCGGTGATTCACGCCTGCACCGCCCAGATCTTCTTCGCCGTTCTGGCGGCCATGGCCTACTTCACCTCCGACAGAT
>JABDJZ010000301.1 GCA_013003255.1 Rhodothermales bacterium | reverse complement strand
TCCTGGTGGACCTCGTGGGTGCGGACACACCCGTCCATATACATGTCTCAGAGCAACCTGCAGAAGTAGCGGAGATCCGGAAGAACCTTGGCGACACGCCCATCGCGTGGCTGAACCGCGAGTTCGGGTTAAGTCCGAGATGGGCCCTGGTGCACGCCACGCAGGCAACGCCAGCCGAGCTTGACCTGATTGACGATGGGGCAGCCACGCTGGTCCTCTGCCCTACCACGGAGCATGACCTGGGCGACGGCCGCTTTCCGATTGAGCGCACGCCGGGTGCGTCGTGGGGAGTCGGATCAGACAGCCAGGTCTCGGTCTCGCCTGCCGAAGAACTGAGATTGATGCTATACGGCCAACGCGCAGCTCAAGGAAAGCGCGCGGTACTGCCCTCCACGGAACACTCCGACGGTAGCAATCTCTGGCAGCGTACGACACAAGGAGCGTCCGCGGTGACCGGCTCTCCCGTGGGCCGCATTGCGCCAGGCCACGCCGCCGATTTCGTGGTGCTGGACGGCGCCCGGCCCGATTTCACGGGACTGACGGCTGATCACGTCCTATCCGCCTGGGTGCTCTCCGGGCAGGCACACCAGATTGCAGAGGTCAGGGTTGGCGGAGCCGTGGTGGCACAACACGGGGCGCACGTGGACCATAGCGAGCTTGCGGAGGGCGCCAGGGCCGCGCTGAGCGTGCTGCGGAGTTAGGCTGTCGTCGACGTGGCCGTGCCGGTGTTCTCTTCCTCGCTGGACCAGCCACTCATCAGAATGGACACCGGCTGCAGGGCCTGGACGTTCTCGAACACGATCTTGACGCCCGCCGTCAGCGGTACCGCCAACACCAGGCCCCAGAAACCCCAGAGCCAGCCCCAGAAGATGAGGCAGACCAGGATGAACAGCGGGCTCAGGTTGAGCCGGAAACCCATCAGCTTTGGCTCTACGACGTTTCCAAGCGTGGTCTGTGTGGCCACCAACAGGAGCAGCAGCGCTATCGAAAGCCCAATCGAGTCAAACTGCAGCAGGGACAGGAACGCGGGAAACATCACCGCTACCAGGGATCCGAAGTTCGGGATGTAGTTCAGCACGAACGCCAGGAAGCCCCAAACGAACGGGAAGTCGACCCCGAAGGCAGCCACAATCAGTCCTGTAATCAGACCGGTCAGGAAGCTGATGAGCGTCTTCGTAACCAGATAGCGACGCAGCTGCGCATCGACGCGGGATAGCACCGTCGAGATGCGCTCTGCCTGACCGGCCGGAAACGCCAGCTTCACCTTTTCGGCCAGATCACCACTGCCGGCCAGGATGAACATCATGAACAGGAGGACCAGAAACGTGGTCCCCAGAAAGGAAATGAACGTGCCGATGCCGGTCGTGATCATCCCGGAGAAGGTGGACAGCGATATCGCGCGACTCCAGTTGATGTCCGCGACCTCAATGCGGAAGTCGGCAAGGCGGAGTATGGCCCAGGCCTCCACCTCATTCAGGTAGGTCGTGGCCTGAACCTCATATCGCGGGATTTCCTGGGCAAAGGCCGAGATTGACGACGTCAGAAACCACCCCAGTAGGAACAGGACGACGAAAAACGCGATCAAGACCAGCACCAGTGATACGGCGGTCGGAAACCGTCGCGCCTTCAATCCGACGACCAGCGGCTTGAAGATCACTGACAGCAGCATCGCCAGCACGAACGGAAGCAGCACAGCGCGCAGCTGCATCAGTGTCACGCCCAGGACAAACATCGCAATGATGCCGAGGAAGAGGCTGATGAGATTGTAGTTGCGCATTCGGGGACTGCCCTGATCAAAAACCATATAAACGCCACCTGCCTGAGATTTGATGCGCCTTACCGGGTTCTTCCTCCCTCTTTTGCTTCTGCTATGGCCACCGGTGTCGGACCCTGAGGACTACCCGAAGGACTATTTCCGCTCACCGCTCGGCATACCGATTTCGCTCTCGGGGAATTTCGCCGAGATGCGTTCGAACCACTTCCACACCGGACTGGACATTCGGACCAATGCCCAGACAGGGTACCGCGTGTACGCTGCGGCGGGCGGAACCGTGGTACGCGTGGCGGTTTCCGGTGGCGGCTACGGAAACGCCCTCTATGTGCAGCATCCCAACGGGTACACGACGGTCTACGCGCACCTCGACCGGTTCGAGGAGCCCATCGCGTCGTACGTCAAGGAAATGCAGTACCGGCAACGGTCGTTTTCCGTCAACCTGTTTCCCGAGGCCGGCCGGTTTCGATACGCCAAGGGCGATGTCATTGCCTACTCCGGCAACAGCGGCTCTTCCGGTGGGCCCCACCTTCATTTTGAGATTCGGGACACCGCCACCTCGGAGCCGCTGAATCCCCTCTTCTTCGGACTTCCGGTGGACGATACAACGCGGCCGCGGGTCTACCTGCTGAAGGTATACGTGAAAGATGCCACGGGGATGGCGGCCGTGGTTGCCGCTTCCGGTGATACCATCGCCACGGCACGTCCCGACAGACCCGCGCGGGTTGAGGCTGTGGCCACCGCACAGCCCGGACAGTACGCGCTGGCCCGTGGCGCTCATGTGGCGGCACAGGGTGAAGTGGCGTTTGGCATCCGCGCCCACGATTACCACGACCGGTCGCAGATGAGACTCGGCCTGTACACGACCACGCTGACGGCCGGCGAGCTCCCCATTTTCCGATCCCGGATGGAGCGCCTGAATTTTTCCCGCCAGCGATACATCAACGCGCACCTGGACTACCGGGAACGCCTGATCAACCGCCTCTGGGTGCAGCGCTCTCATCTGCTGGAGGGGAACGCCCTTCCGCTTTACGAAACGGAGCGGCGGGGATACCTGAGTGTTCGCCCGGGGGACGTGGTCCCCATGCGCTATGACCTGGCCGATGCGTACGGCAACGAGTCCAGACTTGCGTTTGAGGTACGGGGCGCCGATCTGCCAGCGCCTCCCCCGCCCCGGCGTGAGGGCTATCTGGTGGCGCCGGATCGAGCCGAGAGCCTAGTCATGCCGGGGGTCATCGTCCGCATTCCCCGGGGTGCGCTGTACGAGGATGTCGAACTTCTCTACTCGTCCGCCGAGCGGCCGTCCGGCGCGTTCTCCCGTCGCCACAACATCCATAGCGGAGCCACGCCCCTCCA
>JABDJZ010000262.1 GCA_013003255.1 Rhodothermales bacterium | reverse complement strand
GGTCGGTACCTTCTGGTCGGACCCGCAGAGAACCCCGAGGCTGTTCTCGGGGTGGCTGCGGAGGGCGTGCTGCCTGTGATTGTCGAGTTCCTCTTCCCGGCCCTCGTCGTCGGGCTCTTCATTGCCGCCGTTCTTTCGGCCATCATGTCCACGATCGATTCGCTTCTTGTTGTGGCATCAAGCGCAATCACCCGCGACTACTACCAGCAGCTGCAAGGCCTGGACCTGGACAACCGGCGGATGACCCGCCTCTCGAGAGCGTCGACACTGGCGATGGCCGTGATTTCGCTCGCGATCGCCCTGACGGTCTCTGTCCTTTCGCCTGACCGAACCGTGTTCTGGTTCGTGATCTTCGGCTGGTCCGGAATCGCGGCCACCTTCTGCCCTGCCGTGATCCTCACCCTGTCATGGAGGGGGTTCAACGTTCATGGTGCGCTCGCCTCCATGGTCGTCGGTTTTCTTTCCATTCCCTTCTACAAATTCCTGGTCCCGTCGCTGGGCGGATGGGGCGAATACATCGGTTTGATGGGCGAAATGGCACCGTCCTTTGCGACCGCCCTACTGGCGGGAATTGCGGTCTCGATCTGGACCTCCGGACGGCCATCGATGAACCGCTCCTGAGCGGCGGATCAATCTTCAACCGGGACAGTTCCGGCGACATCTCATCGGACAACGCGCCCCGGACGCAGGGCACGCACATACTATGATCGGACGCATCAAGGCCTGGTTTGCCGCACGTGACATCGACTGGGGCATCACCGGATTTCTGCTCGGCTATCACGCCGTCCTCCTCCTGGCCCTGCCGGCCTACCTGTACTTCTTTACGCCTTCGGTGGCGCTGCTCGTGACCACCTTTGTCGTACTCAGTGCGACCATGATGAGCATCACGATGGGCTACCATCGACTGTACTCCCATCGGACCTTCGATGCCTCCCCCATTGTCGAGTGGGTGCTCCTCTTTTTCGGGACGGCCTCTCTTCAGGGCAGCATCATCAAGTGGTCCCACGACCACCGGCTGCATCACAAGCACGTGGATGGTGAGAAAGACCCCTACGGCATTCAGCATGGGTTCTGGTATGCCCACATGCTCTGGCTTTTTGAGAAGGCTCAGCCCATCAATCCCTCTATCGTCAAGGATCTGTTCGCGAAGCCGCTCCTCAAGTCCCAGCACGAACACTACGGGATCTGGGCGTGGTCCGTCAACATTGCGCTGACCCTGGCTGTCGGGTTCGCGCTGGGTGATGTACTTGGCGCCGTGGTCTTTGTCTTTCTGCTTCGTCTCTTCCTGGCCCACCACGGCACGTGGTTCATCAATTCGGCGGCCCACATGTGGGGATCCAAGCCCTACTCGACGGAGCACTCGGCAGTGAACAACTTCTTCATTGCGTTTCTGACCTTCGGCGAGGGCTACCACAATTACCACCACACGTTTGCCGGCGACTATCGCAATGGGGTCCGCTGGTGGCAGTTTGATCCTTCGAAACTGGCCATCTGGTTGCTCAGCAAGATCGGCCTGACCCGCAACCTGCGTCGCGTAAATGATCTCACGATCAAGAAGCGGCTGGTGATGGCGGACCGGCACCTGATGATCGAGCACCTTCGGGAGGTTGGACAGGCTAATCTGGAATTCCTGCGCTCACGCGGACACGACAGCCTTGAGCAGTTCCTGCAGAATGCCCAGACCAACCTGGAGACGGTAAAGGCGGTCGGCCAGGAGAATCTCGAGCAGCTGCGGGCCATGCGTGAAGAGAACCTTGAGCGTCTGCACGAGCGCATCGACGAGGCCACCGAACGCTTCAATCAGCGGGTCAAGGAAGTGAAGGCCGACGCGCTGGCTTACAAGAAGGCCAAGAAGGAAGCATCGCGCGCCGAGTTGGACCGCATCTCCCTGAACCTGCGCAGCAAACGTGAGCAGTTGAAGCAGGACTGGCACGCGTGGCAGGCCCTGACGAATGAGGTCCTCCAGCTCAAGCCCGCGTTCGCCTGACGGTGCTTGGCATGGCATTGGCTGAACGGAAGTGTGACCGCGCGATGCCCCTCACCGCGGTCGATTCTTCCTGCCAATCGACCGAATCTTGCCATGTACCTCGTGAAGGGCCCTGTCAACTGGCGCTCATTGCACCAGCTCACTCGCCACACCCCAGACCTGCCCCTGTGGACTCCGCTTTCCGAGTTCCCCCTGAAGCAGCTCACCCAACCCAAGCGCCTCATTTCGCGCGTGTTCTACCTGCCCGAGCGCCTGAGCGCCGGTGCGGGGAAAGCCGTCGGCTCACCGGTCCTGAAGCGCGCCGCATAGTCTTCTCCGCGTGAAGAAGACGCTGACCATACTTGCGACGATCGTCGCACTTGGAGCGGCCGCCTGGTTCGTGCTTCCGGGCATGCTCAGTCGAACTGTCGCCGGCACCGCTTCCGCGGACGTCGGCATCCCGTTCACGCTGGGCGACATGTCATTCAACCCGTTCGCGGGCCGAGCGTCACTGACCGACGTGATCCTGGAATCGGAAGATCCGTTCGAGTCCCCACATGCCGTTCGCGTGGACCGTGTCGAGGCCACCTTCGACGCGTCGACCGTTCTCAGCCCGTTCATTGTGGTCAACAATGTGGTCGTGACGGGCGTGGATGTTCGGATCGAACAGCGCGGAGGCCGCATCAACGTGCGCGAACTGGCTCGGAAAATGGAGGCCTACCTGGCTGAGGCCGACACCACCGAACAGGCACGCGTCTTCGTCCATGAGTTCAGGATCGAAGGTGCCCGTGGCAAGCTCGTGACTGATGCCGGCGAGCGGGAGTTTCAGATTCGCGACGTCACCCTGAGGGACCTGGGATCCGAATCGTCCGGCACGCCGGTGCAGGTCATTGCCGCAAACGTCATTGAGCCGCTGTTGACGCAGGCCCTGCAGGATGCCGGGCTTGGAGCCGGCGGCCTGCGTGACCGCCTTGGGCGGCTGTTCGGGCGGGATTAGCGGTAGCCGGAGCTTGCCGGCCATCGTGCCCTCGGCAGGATTCGAACCTGCGGCACCCGGTTTAGGAAACCGGTGCTCTATCCCCTGAGCTACGAGGGCTGCTGCGCCATCTGGCGGCGGCGGCCGGAAAGATAGCCCT
>JABDJZ010000223.1 GCA_013003255.1 Rhodothermales bacterium | reverse complement strand
GGCCAGCCATCCGACGAAGCGAGGCGTGGTATTCGCCGGGACGTTCGGAAACGGCGTGTACGCCACGGACAACTTCGGCCTCACGTGGACCCGCCTTGAAGGCAAGGGTCTGGCCGATGATGGCCGCATCCAGGTCTTTGACCTTGAGTTTGATCCGGCCACCCCGGACAAGCCGACGCTCTGGGCAGCCACCGCGCGCGGTGTCTACCGGTCGATGGATCTCGGCGGCAACTGGCAGGAGCTGAACGGCGGACTGTTCCCCTTCCGCGAGGCCCGTTCGCTGGCCTTCCATCCGGGAGAAGAAGGTCCTCTATTCGTAGCCGTCTGGGGCGGTGGTGTCTACAAGCTCACCAACCGGAAGTACAACACGGTCTGGGAATACGTGGACCTGGATGGTGCGAACGTGACCACGGTCTTCTACGAGCCCTGGTCCGGCACCCTGGCAGCAGGCACGGACGGACTCGGCCTGACGTTGATGTCGGTGGGAGCCTACGCCACGGATACCGAGCCGGAAGCCGCCGGAGCCGAACTCCCGGTCACCATGGCGCTGGCCCAGAACTATCCGAACCCGTTCAACCCCACCACGGCCATCTCGTTTGACCTGCCTGAATCCTCTCCGGTTCGACTGGCAGTCTTCGATCTGCTGGGTCGGGAAGTGAAGGTCCTTGCGGATCGGCAGATGACGGCCGGCCGACACGAAATCCAGTTCGATGCACAGGGCTTGCCGAGCGGCACCTACCTGTACCGCCTGGAAACCGCTAACGGTGCGGTATCAAGGACCATGAGTCTCCTCAAATAGCCGCCCCCTCTCTGGCGACTATGTCAGCGGCCGCTCCCTTCGTTGGGGGCGGCCGCTTGTCGTTTACCCCTGTAACGGAATGAGCGCGAGTGCGCACGAAACCCCTCAGGATACCGGCCCGTTTGCACCATCTTTCAGCAGTCTTCTTCCGCATGCTTCCTCAGAGCACCGCTGCGGTTTCCGCCCTCGCGGAACAGTACCGAGCCGTCCGATCCTTCACCGAACACCTGTGCGAAACGCTGGAGACGGAGGACTACGTCATCCAGTCCATGACGGACTGCAGTCCGATCCGCTGGCACCTGGCGCACACCACGTGGTTCTTCGAGACCTTTGTCCTCGGGGAATTCCAGGAGGGGTACCGGCCGCTGGATCCGCAGTATGCCTTCCTCTTCAACTCCTACTACATCCAGGCGGGCGAACGCTTTGACCGCCCCAGGCGGGGACTGCTGTCCCGGCCCACGGTGGCCGAGATCTACGCCTTCCGAAGCCACGTGGACGCCGCCATGGAACGTTTTCTGGCTTCGGGTGACAAGGATGTCCTTGCGCGCGCGCAGCCGGTTCTCGAGATCGGACTGAACCACGAGCAGCAGCACCAGGAACTGATGCTGACCGACGTGAAGCACCTGCTCGCGCAGAACCCGCTGAACCCGGTCTTCCGGACCGTCGATCTGCCGAAATCCGAGCCACAGGACCATGCCTGGATCCGGTTCGACGAAGGTATCCGGCATGTGGGCCACGTGGGCGACGGTTTCTGCTACGACAACGAGACGCCCAGACACCGGGTATTCCTGGAGCCGTTCGAATTGGGTAACCGGCCCGTCACGAATGGCGAATTCGCCGCCTTCATTGAAGCAGGAGGGTATCGAAACCCGCTGGTGTGGCTGTCTGAGGGCTGGAATCTGGTCGAGTCCGAGGGCTGGAGCAAGCCGCTGTACTGGGAGCGTCACGACAGTGGCTGGCACGCATTCACGCTGACCGGCGTGAAGCCCCTGGACCCCAACGCCCCGGCGTGTCACCTGAGCTTCTTTGAGGCGGACGCCTACGCGCGTTGGGCGGGAGCCCGACTGCCCACAGAGTTCGAGTGGGAGGCCGCACGTGCCGAGGCCGCCAACCAGCAGGAAGGTCACTTTGTGGACGAAGGGCATTTCCACCCCGTGGGCGCCGCGGCTCCCAGAGACGCGCTGGCCCAGATGGCGGGCGATGTCTGGGAATGGACCAGCAGCTCATACGGCCCCTATCCCGGATACACGCCGCCGCCGGGCGCGCTGGGCGAATACAACGGCAAGTTCATGAGCAACCAGTACGTGCTGCGGGGAGGATCCTGTGCCACCACCAGGTCCCACATTCGCGATACCTATCGCAATTTCTTCCCGACGCATGCCCGGTGGCAGTTCTCCGGTGTCAGGCTCGCGCGGACCGTTTGATGGAGTCCACCAAAACGGGGATATCCCTCTACATCGACGCCGCCCCGAAGACCGGATCCGTCCTGGAGGACGTGCTTCACGGTCTTTCTGCTTCTCCGAAGTCACTCCCGCCCCGTCTGTTCTATGATCAGGAGGGCTCGCGCCTCTTCGATGCCATATGCGAGTTGGAGGAGTACTATCCGACGCGGACCGAGATCGGCATCATGCAGGCCCGGATCGAGGAAATCGCTGAGGAACTCGGCCCGCAGGTCCTGCTCGTCGAGTACGGCAGTGGCTCCAGCCTCAAGACCGAGATTCTGCTGCAACGGCTGCCGGCCATGGCCGGGTACGTCCCGATCGACATCTCGCGGAAACACCTCCTGTCCAGCGCCCGACGGATTGCCCGACGCCATCCGGATCTGGCCATTTTCCCGGTCACGGCAGACTACACGCAGCGCATCCCGGGACTCCCCGATCTTCTCGCCCGGCACAGACCCGTGGTGTACTTCCCGGGATCGACCATCGGCAATTTCCAGCCTCCGCGTGCTGAAGCGTTCCTGAGAAGAGCGGCGGAGCTGGTTGGGCCGGGTGGTGGCATGCTGATCGGTGTAGACCTCCGGAAGGACCGTGCCCGGCTGGAGGCGGCGTACGACGATGCTTCGGGCGTAACCGCGGCCTTCAATCTCAACATGCTCCGGCATGTCAACCGGGAGGTCGGTCCCGTCTTCGATCTGGAGGCCTTTCGCCACCGTGCGGTCTGGAACGCCGAGGCGAGTCGCATTGAGATGCACCTGGTCTCCGTTCGCGATCAGGTTATCGATCTCGAAGGACAGGAGTTTCGGCTGGCTGAGGGCGAGGCCATCGTGACCGAGCACAGCTACAAGTACACGCTGGACGGGTTCGAGGAGATGGCCGCTCGTGCCGGCTTCGAGACACGGCACACGTGGACCGATCCGGATTCCCTCTTTTCGGTCCACTACCTGGTTGCAGACCAGTAACCCGGCCGCGACGGCACGCGGAGAAACACCTACCGCTTGAGCACTGCCATGGTGAGGCGCCCGATGCTGACCAAACGGTCCCGCTCATCCCGGATGATGGTCTCCCAAACCTGGGTGGTTCGCCCCAGGTGCAGCGGACGCGCGGTGGCCGTCACCACCCCGTCACGTACCGGGCGGATGTGGTTCGCGTTGATGTCCAGTCCCACGCAGTACTGGGTGCTGAGGTCTACGCAGTAGGCAGCTGCCATGGAGCCCACCGTTTCGGCGAGCGCCACCGAGGCGCCGCCGTGAAGGATGCCGTGAGGCTGACGGGTCCGATCATCCACAGGCATGGTGGCCCGCAGGAAGTCGGGACCAATCTCCGTGATCACAATGCCGAGGTGATCCACCATGGTCTGCTCTCCGCGCCGGTTGGCCTCTTCGACCGTGGGTCGGGAAAACCAGATGGGCTTGCTGTCAGCCATAGATCGCGTCGATTTCTCTGCTGTACTTGTCGACGATGACGGAGCGGCGAAGCTTCAATGTAGGCGTAAGCTCGCCACCCTCGACCGAAAATACGGTCGGGAGGACGGCAATCTTCTTGACCTGCTCCACCTTGGACAGGTTCTGATTCATGCGCTCCACGTGCTCCCAGATCTTTGCCTTGGCCTCATCAGCCGGTAGTTCCGCCTCGGGCTCCAGGCAGACCAGAATACTGAGAAACGGCTTCCTGTCACCGATCACCACCGCCTCGTTCACAAGCGCGTGCGTCTTGACCGCCTCCTCAATGTTGCGCGGCGAGATGTTCTTGCCGCCAGCCGTGATGATGATCTCCTTCTTCCGCCCCGTGACGTAGAGGTATCCGTCCTCGTCCAGGTACCCCAGGTCCCCGGTGTGCAGCCAGCCGCCCCGAAGGACGTCGGCCGTGCTCTCAGCATCCTTGTAGTACCCCTGAAAAACCGCATCACTGCGCATCAGGATCTCGTCGTCGTCGGCGATCTTCAGCTCCACGCCGGCGAAGGGCTGGCCGACGCTTCCCCATCGGGTTGCCTCGGGCTTGTTGTTGGTGGTCGGTCCGGAGCCCTCCGTCTGGCCGTAGACCTCCCGCAACGGGAGATCAAGCGAGGCCAGATCCCGGAGAACCTCCTCGGAGATGGGGGCGGCACCTGTGAGGAGCACCTGCGCGCGGGAAAGCCCAAGGGCGGCCCGGATGCGACTGAAGAGCAGCTTGGACGCCAGGGCGTACTTGAGTTTGAGCGCGGGCGAGGGATTGCCGCCGGACGTCACGGCCGAATGGTAGGCCAGGCCCACGTCGCGGCTCCAATTGGCCACCCGTGCCTTGGTACCGGTAGCCTCGGCCAGCTTGGCCGTCAGACCTGCGTGGATCTTCTCCCAGACCCGGGGGACCCCCAGAAACACGTCGGGCTGGACCTCCACGAGGTTCGCCGGCATGCGCTCAATGGACTCGGCGTAGTAGATGGCTACGCCGAAGGCGGAAGGACCAAGCAGCGTCAACGCACGCTCGGCAGCGTGAGCCATCGGGAGGTACGACAGGAGGCGGGCATCTTCGCGAATTTCGACCGGCAAGAGCTCACGCCCCATGAGGGTGGCGGCCGCCAGGTTGCCGTGCGAAAGCATCGAGCCCTTGGGTGGGCCGGTGGTCCCTGAGGTATAAATGAGCGTACCCAGATCGTCGGGCCGTATCGCAGACAGGCGTTCCTCCAGAGCTTCTTCCTCCACGCTCCGCCCCATTTCAAGCAGGGCACTCCAGGACATAGTGCCGTCCGGCGTCTCCTCGGCATCCATCACGATGACGTGCTTCAGATCCGGCAGTTCATCGCGCACGCTCAACACCCGATCCAGCACGTTGCCGGACTCCACTACCGCAAGTCGGGCGCCTGCGTGCCCAAGAATGTAGGCCGTCTGCTTTGCCGAGCAGGATGAGTAGACGCCAACCGGCACGCCCTGCGACGACATGGCCGCGAGATCGGACATGGTCCACTGGGGCCGGTTGAAGCCCATGATGCCAACCGACTGGCCCGGCTCAAGGCCCAGTGCCATGAATCCGCGGGCCGCCAGCCTGACTTCTTCGACGTATTGCTTCCACGTCGATTGCTTCCACTCCCCATCCTGCTTTACGGCAAAAGCCGTCGCGTCGGGCTTACGGTCCGCCCACGCCATGAACTGTCGGGGAATGGAATCCATCATGTCTGTATCACGCCGGGATTGAATGGGGGGAGATCCGGGTTGTGGTCCGCCATCTCGATGCCTGCCGCCAGCCAGCGGCGGGTCATTCGAGGATCGATGATTTCGTCGACCCACATGCGGGAAGCAGCATAATACGGCGATGTCTGGGCATCGTACCGCGCGGTGATGCGCTCAAGCAACTCCTGCTGCGTTTCAGCATCGGGCTCATCGCCGGTCCGGCGGAGCTTGGCCATCTGGATTTGCAGGAGGGTCTTGGCCGCCTGAGAGCCGCCCATTACCGCGATGCGGGCCGTGGGCCAGGCCAACATCAGTCGGGGGTCGTAGGCCCGGCCGCACATGGCGTAGTTGCCGGCGCCGTAGGAATTGCCGATGATCACCGTGAGCTTGGGCACCTGTGCATTCGCTACCGCGGTCACCAGCTTGGCGCCATGCTTGACGATACCGGCCGACTCTGCCTTTTTACCGACCATAAAGCCGGTAATATTCTGCAGAAATAGCAGCGGTATCCGGCGTTTGCAACACAGTTCCACGAAGTGCGTACCCTTGAGTGCGGACTCGCCGAACAGGATGCCGTTACTGGCGATAATACCCACCGGGCAGCCATTGAGGTGAGCAAAACCGCACACCAGGGTGGTGCCGTAGAGGGCTTTGAACTCATCGAAATCGGAGCC
Source organism: Rhodothermales bacterium (assembly GCA_013003255.1). Lineage (GTDB taxonomy): Bacteria > Bacteroidota > Rhodothermia > Rhodothermales > UBA10348 > JABDJZ01. The sequence continues at coordinate 282 of JABDJZ010000223.1, read as the reverse complement.
ATCGACGATGCGCGCAATGATCCCGCGCATGTCAAACGGCTGGCGCTTATCGGTGGGCACCAGGCCATAGAGCTCTTTCGCGTCATACGCCGGGGCAACCGGCTCACGCATTTCCGGCTGGGCCGGCTTGCCGCGATTGAGCCGGGAAACGGCATTACGCGCGATCTGCAGCGCATGCCGATCGTCACGGGCATAGTGATCCGCGACTCCGGAAATGCGGCAATGGACATCGGCGCCGCCCAGTTCCTCGTCGCTGACAACCTCGCCGGTCGCCGCCTGCAC